>DATEJD010000182.1:0-12145 GCA_035278325.1 Gemmatimonadales bacterium
CAGCTCGCGCACTCCATCCATCAAACCCGGGCGCCGCCACATACGCCGCCCCCTTCGGCCCCAGCGTCACCACCAGCAGCGATGTCCCGGCGCCCAGCGCCTGGGCGGACAGCGAGAGTGGATCCGGCGAGAGCTGGCGCATCTCGTCCTCGTTGAGCTGGACCGCGTCGAAGCAGGCGAACCAGGCCGCCGGGTCGGCCAGGGGCTGCAGCACCCGGATGCCGTCATGGTGCATGCCGAGAAACAGACTGTGCAGATCGGCGTAGATCGGACCGCGAAAGCCCTGCCGCAGCGCCTGGGCGGTACCCAGGGTCAGCTCGAAGCCGGAGATGAAGTTGAGATAGATGGCATCGAGGTCCATCACCATGGGGCCCAGCTCGAGCCAGGTCCAGGGCGGGACTCCGCCGCTCATCCGTTCGCAGCGGCGCTCGGCCGACTGATAGTGGAGCACCACGCGATTGTTCGGGGCCGGGACCTCCACGCACCGTGCACCCGGCGCCAGCCGCGCGAGCTCCTTGAGCAGCTCGGCGGCCTGGGGTGCCAGGTCCCGCCCCACCTTGATGAGCGGCACGATCTCCCAGTCTGGCGGGAGGCTCGCGTCCAGTCCACCCAGCGCGTACGCGATGCCGCCCCATTCCTCGGTCGGCGGCGCCAGCGGGTCGCGACCGTGAATGAGGTCCCAGACCAGGGACCCGATGACTCCGACCTTAGGCACCGAGGGTCTGATCCAGAAACGCCTTCGCCGCTCCGTAGACCCCGGCCGTGCCGGCCAGCTCGCCCGGCACGATGCGACAGGCCGCCACCGCGGGCTTGAACGCGCGCCGGGCCGCCTCGCGGCGGAGCGGCACGAACAGATGGTCACCCGCCGCCGTCACGCCGCCGCACACCACGACGACTTCGGGATTGAACACGTTGAGCAGGTTGCCGATGCCCACGCCGAGGAAGCGGGCGGTGTCGTTCACGACCTCGAGCGCCAGGTCGTCGCCGTCCTGCGCCGCCTGGTAGACGGTCTGGGCGGTGATCTTGGACAGGTCCCCACCCACCAGGGTCGGGAGCCGGCTCACGGCGCCGGCCTCGATCTCTTCCACCGCACGCACCGCGATGTTGGGCCCCGAGGCATACGCTTCGAGGCACCCGTAGTTGCCGCACTTGCAGCGCCGGCCCTCGGTGTCGATCGTCGTGTGCCCGATCTCCCCGGCCACGTCGGACGCGCCGTGGTAGAGCTTCCCGTCGAGAATGAGACCGCCCCCGATCCCGGTGCCGATGGTGATCCCGATGGCTTGGCGCGCGCCCCGCGCCGCGCCCACCCACCACTCGCCGAGCACCGCGCAGTTGGCGTCGTTGTCGAGCGCGGCCGGGAGGCCGAGCCGATCGTGGATGATCTGGCGCAGCGGCAGGTTGACCCAGCCGAGATTCGGCGTGAGCAGCACGATGCCGCGCTTGGTATCGAGCGGACCCGGCGCGCCGACCCCCACGCCGAGGATCTCGGCGCCGGGCACTTCCTTCTTCGTGCCCGCGATGGCCCGGTCGGCCAGGTTCACCAGCCGCTCGAGCACGTCCTTGGCGCCAGCCTCGGCGTGGGTCGGCTCGCTCGCGGTCGCGATGATGCGCGAGCCGTCCTCCGACACGCTGCCGACCACGAGGTTGGTCCCGCCGATGTCAATTCCCAGTACGAATCGCACGATGCGCCTCCGCGCCCAGCACGGCTTCGACGGCCGCCGCTACCGTTTCGACCGACAGCTCCCGCATGCACCGGTGATGGCCCAGGGGACAGACCTGGGGCCCGTGCGCCGAGCACGGTCGGCACGCCAACGACGGGTGCTCCACCACGCGGTCGTTGGGACCGCGCGGCCCGAACCCGAAACCGGGCACGGTGGGACCGAACACCGCCACGATGGGCGTGCCCACGGCGGTGGCGAGATGAAGCGGCGCCGAATCGTTGGTGACCAGCACCGCCGCCCGGGCCAGCAGGGCGGCCGAGACTCGAAGACTCAGCTCTCCCGCGGCATTGTGAGCGCGGCCGGGAGCCAGGGCCAGGACTTCATGCGCGAGCCCGGCGTCGTCCCGGCTGCCCACGATCACGGCCGGTCGATCGAGCGACGCCACCAGCTCCCCGTAGCCGGGCCATCGCTTGGTTCCCCAGATCGAGCCTGGTGCGATCGCCACGAATCCCGACGCGATGCCGCGCTCGCGAAGCCACCGATCCGCCTCGGCCACGTCCTCGGCCGTGGGGGCAATGAGCACCGGCGGCGTCCCAGCGCCGCCGCCGGCCAGCGCGAGCAGGCGCTCGACTTCGTGGCCGTGGGCTGGCCGCACCACCCGCCGGGTATACGCAGCGGCGGCGGGACTGTCCGCGAACCCCACCCGCTCCCCGATGCCGGCCAGCCGCGCAAGCGCCGCCGACCGCCACGATCCGTGGGGCAGGTAGGCGCGAAGATAGCCTCGACGCCGCAACCGCCGACTCAACCGCCACACGCCTTGGAGGCCGCGCTCCGCGCCCCGCTTGTCGTAGCGAATCACCGCCGCCACCGCGGGATGGGTCTCGAGCAGGGCCGCCGCGGCGGGCGTGGTCACCACATCCACCGGCCCGTGCACCGCGGCGAGCGCGGCGAGGAGCGGCGTGGTGAGGACGACGTCGCCGAGGAAGGCGGTTTGGATGACGACGACGGTCGGACGGTCGGACGGTCGGACGGTCAGTGCATCGCCGGCCATCCGCGTCCCACTCACGGCGACGGAGCCCTCCGTCGCTGCCCCGACCGTCTGACCGTCTG
Source organism: Gemmatimonadales bacterium (assembly GCA_035278325.1). Taxonomy (GTDB): domain Bacteria; phylum Gemmatimonadota; class Gemmatimonadetes; order Gemmatimonadales; family GWC2-71-9; genus CAVVWJ01. The sequence continues at coordinate 2,772 of DATEJD010000182.1, forward strand.
ACCGTCTGACCGTCGATTGGTCCGACCGTCCGACCGTCACCTACTCCACCTGCAACACCGCCAGGAACGCCTCCTGCGGGATCTCCACGGCGCCGATCTGCTTCATGCGCTTCTTGCCCTCCTTCTGCTTCTCGAGGAGCTTGCGCTTCCGGGTGATGTCGCCGCCGTAGCACTTGGCGAGGACGTCCTTCCGGAACGCGGAGATAGTCTCGCGGGCGATGATCTTGTTGCCGATGGCGGCCTGGATGGCCACCTGATAGAGCTGGCGCGGAATCAGCTCCTTGAGCTTCTCCGCCACCTTGCGGCCGTACTCCTGGGCCTTGTCGCGATGGATGATGACGCTGAACGCGTCGATCGGGTCGCCGTTGATGAGCATGTCGAGCTTCACCAGGTCGGACTCCCGGTAGCCGGCCATCTCGTAGTCGAGCGAGGCGTAGCCGCGCGAGAGCGACTTGAGCTTGTCGTAGAAGTCGAGCACGATCTCGCCCAGCGGAAACTCGAAGTCGAACTCCACCCGCGTGGTGTCGATGTAGTGCATGCCGTTGTAGATCCCGCGACGCTCCTGCCCCAGCTTCATGATGCCGCCGATGTAGTCGGCCGGCGCCATGATGCGGGCCTTCACGTAGGGCTCCTCGATCCGATCGATCGTGGCGGGATCGGGCAGGTTGCTCGGATTCTCGAGCAGCAGCATGTCGCCATCGGTCCGGTAGACGTGGTACTCCACCGTCGGCACGGTGGTGATCAGGCTCAGGTTGAACTCCCGCTCCAGCCGCTCCTGCACGATCTCCATGTGCAGCAGGCCGAGGAAGCCGCACCGGAAGCCGAACCCCAGCGCGGTGGACGACTCCGGCTCGTAGTGGAGGCTCGCGTCGTTGAGCACCAGCTTCTCGAGCGCGTCGCGCAGGCCCTCGTACTGGTCGGAGTCGGTGGGATAGATGCCGGCGAACACCATCGACTTCACGTCCCGGTAGCCCGGAAGGAGATCGGACGCGCGGTCGTGCGCGTCGAGGATGGTGTCCCCCACGCGAGCGTCGCGCACGCCGCGAAGGCTCGCCACGACGTAGCCCACTTCGCCGGCCTCGAGCTCGGGCGCGGGGTGCTGCCCGAGCCGCAGGTATCCCACCTCGTCGACGTGGTAGACGTCGTCGGGATGGGAGCCGAAGGTGATCTCCATGCCCTCGCGCACCGTCCCGTCCACCACCCGGATGCTGGGGATCGCGCCGCGGTAGCGGTCGTAGTACGAATCGAATATCAGTGCGCGGAGCGGGGCGTCTTCCCGGCCGCGGGGCGGCGGGACCCGCGCCACGATCGCCTCGAGCAGCTCGGGGATCCCGGTGCCCTCCTTGGCCGACACCGTGAGGATCTCCTCCCTCTTGGCGCCGATCAGGTCCATGATCTCCTGGGCCCGCCGCTCGGGCTCGGCGCCGGGCAGGTCGATCTTGTTGAGGACCGGAATGATCTCGAGGCCGGCATCCATCGCCAGGAACAGGTTGCTGAGCGTCTGCGCCTGCACGCCTTGCGAAGCGTCCACCACCAGGATCGCGCCCTCGCACGCCGCCAGCGAGCGCGACACCTCGTAGGTGAAGTCGACGTGCCCGGGTGTATCGATCAAGTTGAGCTCGTAGGCCACGCTGTCGCGAGCGGTATAGCTCATGCGCACGGCATTGAGCTTGATGGTGATGCCCCGCTCGCGCTCCAGGTCCATGGTGTCGAGCAGCTGCTCCCGCATCTGGCGCTTCTCGACCGTCCCGGTGGCTTCGATGAGCCGGTCCGCGAGGGTGGACTTGCCGTGGTCGATGTGGGCGACGATACAGAAGTTGCGGATGCGGGACTGAGACATGGCGGGAATATAATTGACGGCCGGACGGTCGAGCGGCAGACGGTCGGACGGTCAGACGGTCAGTGAGGACGACAGGGCGATTGGGCGATAGGGCGATAAGACGATAGGGCGCGTGTTACTCTTCATGCTGTGAATCGACCCCCGGACGAGCATCGCGACCACACCCTGACCGGCCCTGCGGACCGTATCGCGACACCGCCGGACGTTCTCGCCGTCCCGGATAACCGGGAGCCGACCACAGCACCCTCCGACCGTCTGACCGTCCGACCGTCTGACCGTCCGAGCAGCCCGTCTGACCGTCCGAGCAGCCCGTCTGACCGTCCGAGCAGCCCGTCCGACCGCCCGAGCAGACCGTCCGACCGCCCGAGCATCGCCGACCTCGGCATGCTCCTCGTCTGCCTCATCTGGGGCGTCAACTTCAGCGTCACCAAGCTCGCCATCGGCGAGATTCCCCCGCTGCCGTTCACGGCGGTCCGGTTCACGCTGGCGAGCCTGATCCTGTGGGCGGTGGTGCGGGCGGTCGAGGGGCCGAGCCGGCTGGATGCGAAGGCGTGGCGCCATCTGATCGTCCTCGGCATCGTGGGCAACACCTGCTATCAGCTCCTGTTCGTTCTGGGTCTCGCGGCGACGACGGCGACCAACAGCGCGCTCATCGTCGCGACGGTCCCGACCGTGGTGGCGGTCTTCGCCGGGGCCCTGGGACTCGAGCGCGTCACGCGCCGGATGTGGTGGGGCATCGGGCTGGGTACGCTGGGTGTGGTGCTGGTCATCGCGACGAGCGGGGTCGAATTCTCGACCGGAACCCTGCATGGCGATCTGCTGACCGTGCTAGCGGTGTTCTGCTGGGCGGGATATACCGTCGGACTCCGGCAGCTCCCCGCCGGCGTGAGCCCGCTCCGGGTCACCATGGTCACCTCCTTCGCGGGCACCCCGGGCCTCGTGCTGGCCGGCCTCCCGGGCCTGTTCCGGCTCGAGTGGGCGTCCATCTCCGGAATCGGGTGGGCGGCGCTGGCCTACGCGACGCTGCTGTCGCTCGTGGTGGCGTACATCCTGTGGAATCGGAGCGTGCAGACCGTCGGCGGCACCCGCACCGCGATCTACATGTGCCTCACCCCGCTCTTCGCGGTGCTCGCCGCCTGGGTCATCCTTGGCGAACAGGTGCATCCGTCGCAGGCCGTGGGGGCGGTGCTGATCGTGGTGGGGGTGTTGCTGACGAGGTGGTGAGGCACGCTCTCATTCCGAGCGCAGCGAGCAGAGGTCGAGTCGAGTCACCCTGAACGCAGTGAAGGGGGCATGCCCGAACGCATGCCCCCTTCGCTCCGCTCAGGGTGACTCGAGGGACGCTGCCCGCTGCCCTACCGTCCCCCCTCCACCTCCTCCAACCTCGCCATCGCCCGCCTGAGGTGCGGGATCACGATGCTTCCACCCACCACCAGACCCACCGAGAAGATCTCCAGAAACTCCTCGCGGGTGACCCCTTCCTCATGACAGCGGAGCACGTGGTAGGTCACGCAGTCATCGCACCGCAGGACCAGCGATGAGACCAGGCCCAGCATCTCCTTCGTCTTGGTGCCCAGGGCGCCGGGCTCGTAGGTCCGGCTGTCGAGCGCGAAGAAGCGGTTGATCGTGAGATTGCCGGCGCCCTGGATGAGATCGTTCATCCGATTTCGGAAGGCGTTGAAGTCGGCGATGGTGTCGGCGCCGGCGCTCATGGGTGTGGCTCCTCCACGATCTCGCGATAGCTCTCCGGGTTCCACTTCGGCCGTGCCGGCGCGTCGCCGACCGCGCGGCCCAGATAGTACAGCAGGCGCAGAATCCGCGACTCCTTCTCGCTGTCGATCTTGTCCGGCGAGTCCGACGGCTGGTGATAGTCGGGGTGCACGCCGTTGAAGAAGAACAGGATGGGGACGCCCTTCCGGGCGAAGTTGTAGTGGTCCGAGCGGAAGTAGAACCGCTCCTCCGGCCACCGGTCGTCGATCGCCGTCATGTCGAGCTCGGGATGGGCCCGGTTCATCCGGTCGAGCGTGGTGCCCAGATCCGAGTGCTCCTTGCCGATCGCCACGATGGTGTCGCGCCAGTTGCGCCCGATCATGTCGATATTGAGGTCCGCCACGACCTGCCCCAGGGGCACCGGCGGGTGCTCGCTGAAGTAGCGGCTGCCCCACAGGCCCTTCTCCTCGCCGCTCACGGTGAGGAAGATGATCGAGCGCTTGGGTGCCCCGCCACGGCTGAAGGCCTCGGCGAGCTCGATCACGCCGGTGGTGCCGGAGGCGTCGTCGTCCGCCCCGTTGTTGATGCTGTCGGGCAGCCCTGGCGTGATGCCGATGTGATCCATGTGGGCGGAGAAGACCAGGTACTCCTTCCGCAGCACCGGATCGCTGCCCTCGAGAATGCCGACCGTATTGGGCGCGGTCAGCTTGTGCAGCACGGAGTCCTTGAGCGTCACCGAGAGCTGAAGCCCGGGCAGCTCACGGTACACCGGCTTGGCGGCCGAGCGCACCGCGCCCGCGTCGATCCGCGCCGCGCGCAGCACGGGCGCCACCGCGGCCTCGTTCACCTCCACAATCGGCGGCGCCGTGAGCCTCAGGTCTACCGCGGTGCGCGGGTTGGTGTTCCGCGGCACCCGTGCGGCGTAGGCGTCCGCCGGCATGTCGGCCAGCAGCACCACTGCCCTCGGCTCGGCGAGCCGGATCGCCCGGACTACCTGGGTCGTGCGCTCGGCGCCGGTGCCGGCCTGGATCGGGTACAGCACGATCTTGTCCCGCACGGCCAGGCGGCCGGCGGCGTCCGGATCGAGCGCGCCGCCGACCAGCACCACCGGCGCGGTCGTCGGCCGGCCCGAGACTTCGCCCTGGAGGTAACGCGCGCTCCGGTCGAAGCGGGCCTCCGCCGTAGTGCTGCCGCTCTTGAACGTGACGGCGGAGCTCTCGGCCTCGAACAGGCGACGAGTGATCGCGTAGTGCTGCAGGAAGGTGCCACTGTCGCCTGCCGGTCGAAGCCCGAACGAGCGGAACTGATCCGCGACGTACTTCGCCGTGAGCTCCAGCCCGCGGCTGGGCGTGTCGCGGCCCATCATCGAATCATCGGCGATGATGCCGACCCGATGGGCCACATCGGCCGCAGTGATGGAGGCCGCCCCCGCATCCGTCGGGGCGGAGGTCTGAGCGGTGGCGGTGAGTGGTCTCGTCGCGAGGACGAGGCCGGCGAGCAGAAGACGACGCATGAAGAACGGTCCTGGTGAGGGTGCCGGCGATTCGATCCGGGCGGAGTATAGCGGGGTAGGGGCGTTCACGGGCTCCGGCGGCGGAGCTCGGGCTCGCCGGTGCTCTGCGGGGAGCCGGTGCTCGGCGGCGTGCCGGTGCGGCGAAGCCCGTCGGGCACGTCACCCGAGCTGTCGCGGCGTAGCGACCGGATCCCCGGCGCCGGCACCGTGCCCCGCTCGGGCTCACCGTGGCTCATCCGCGCCCGGCGCGGGTCGGCGTCCCGGAACATGAAGCGCGGCCCAGGATGGGCCGGCCGGCCGGCGACGACGTTCCGCCCGCCGTAGCGGTACGGGTAGTACTCGGGATCGTCCCGGATCACGATCCGGTACCGGGTGCAGGCGGACTGGTAGGGGTCCCACTCCCGGTAGCTGGCGTAGGCGTGGCAGTCGTAGCAGACGAAGCGCGGATAATCGAATCGCCGGTCCACGTAGTAGGGGGCGATGTCGTAATCGTAATCGCCCCCGGGCACCAGCCGGGCGGCCAGGTCGGTGAGCCGGACGTACGGGTCGCCCTGGACGCGGCCGCCGGCGATCAGGCGGTAGTCCCAGGCGTCGCCCCGGGTGATATAGCGGAAGTCGAGCGGTTCGGTCGAGGCCACCGCAAACAGGTAACCCACGCCCGGGTCGTCGTCCACCAGAAAGGAACGGCCACCCCGGGCACCTGTCACCTGGAGCGCCCGCTCTTCCCGGACGTAGGTGTCGGTCCACGGCTCGCGGGGAAACAGGACCCGGATCCGGCCGTCGGTGTCGACCCGGAAGACGACCACGTAGGAGGGTTCGCTCACGCTGAGGAACACATCGGCGGCCTCGCCCCTGGCATAGGGGTCGTCACGGTTGGTCCAGACAGATACGCGCGCCGCCGCCGTTGCATGCACCGGCGGGGGGACATCGGGCTGGCGGGTTGTTCGGGCAGGAAGGAAGCCGATGAGCAGCATCCATCCCAGCGTGACGAGCATGAGCTCTCCGGACGCTCGAGGCGTAGCCTTCGAAGGACAGCAGGCGGTGTGCCAGGATGGGGTGCCGGCATAAGATACGGGTTGGTAACGCATTGGCGAATGGCGGGCGGGGCAGGGTCAGCTGCGGCGTCCCCCCGCCTGGACGCCGATTGCCTCCGTCTTTCCATTGGTCTACGATTCACGCCTCCATGCAGCGTCCCATTGCCGTCCAGAATCGCCCCCGTCTCGACCTGCTCGACCCCTACGAGGTCTCCAAGCTGGGCGGGCTCGAGCTCATCACCGAAGGGGTGGTCGAGGGCTTCCTGTCCGGCCTCCACCGCTCGCCGCGCCGAGGCTTTTCCGTCGAGTTCGCCGAGCACCGGATGTACCAGCCCGGCGATGAGCTGCGCTATGTGGACTGGAAGATCCTCGGACGCAACGACCGGCTCTACGTGAAGCAGTTCGAGGAAGAGACCAACCTCCGGGCCATGGTGGTGTGCGATGCGAGCCGCTCGATGGCCTGGACCGGAAACCCCGAGATGGTGCTTCCCAAGCTGGCCTACGCGCAGCGCCTGATCGCGGCGCTGTCGCTGATCCTGCTGCGCCAGCGGGATGCCACCGGGCTCATCACGTTCGACGACGACGTCCGGACGGTGCTTCCGCCCCGTGCCCGGCTGAGCCACTGGCGCCAGTTGCTGGGCACCTTGGGCGCGCTCGAGGCCGGGCTCGGTACCGCGGCGGAGCCGGCGCTCAGGCGGGTCGTGAAGCAGCTCCGGCGGCGGGGCCTGGTGGTGTTCGTGTCCGACCTGCTGCTGGACCGGGATCTCGCGCTCAAGGCGCTCCGCTTCCTGCGCCATCGCGGACACCAGGTGCTGGTGCTGCATGTGATGGATCCCGGCGAGGTGACGCTGGCGGGACCGGCGGAGGCCCGGTTCGAGGATCCGGAGTCGCATGCCGCGGTGGTGCTCCGTCCGCGCGATTGGGCCGGGGCCTACCGTGACACGGTGCGCGCCGTGGTTCACGATTGGCGGCTCGCCTGCCGCCGCCACGGAATCGCGTATCATCGGGTGACCACCGACACGCCGTACGGCGTCGTGCTCCGCGAGGCGCTCGCCCCCTCGTCCAGGGCGGCATGATCGGCTTTCTCCATCCCTGGGCCTTGGCGGGACTGCTCGCGGCGGCGATCCCGATCCTGCTGCATCTCCTGGCCCGCCGCGAGCCGCCCACTGTCGTCTTTCCCGCGGTCCGCTACCTCATCACCACCACCCGGGAGCATCAGCGCCGGCTCAAGCTGCAGCACCTGCTCCTGCTGGCGCTCCGCACCCTGCTCATCGTCGCACTGGTGCTCGCCGCGGCTGGGCCCACGGTGCCGAGCCGCGGCGTGGCGGGCCACGCGCCCAGCGCGCTGGTGCTGGTGGTGGATAACTCGCCCAGCAGCGGCGTCGTGGTCGCGGGGGCAAGCCGGCTGTCCGAGCTCCAGCTCGCGGCCCGTCGCGTGCTCGGCCGGGCCACGCCGAACGACGCGCTCTGGCTGCTCACCGCCGATGGCGTGCCCCGCCGCGGCGACCGACAGGCCCTGTTGAGCGACGTGGACGCGCTGCCGGTGAGTAGCCGCCGACTCGATCTCGGCGCGGCGCTGGGCCTTGCGGGTGACGTACTGGCCGGCGAGCCGCGTCCGGGTGAGATCGCGCTGCTCACCGATCTCCAGGCAAGCGCCGTGTCCGCGTCGGACGTGCGTCTGCCGCTGGTGGTGGGGCGGCCGGACCAGACGCCACCGCCCAACGTGGGCGTCGGGCGGCTCGAGACCGGTCCCCAGCCCTGGAGCTCCGACGGAGGCCGGCTCACCGTGTCGCTGGTGGGCGATTCCGGGGCCGCGCGACCAGTGACGGCCCGGCTCGGCACCCGCCCGCCGCGGCAGGCGCTGGCGCAGGTCGGAGGCGGCGCCGTGCTGGCGATGCCCGGAGTGCCGCCAGGCTGGTGGGAGGCCGAGGCCGCGCTGGACCCCGATGAGCTGCGCCTGGACGACCGGCGGATCGCGGTGGTGCGCGTGGCGCCCGTGGCCCGGGTCAACTGGGATTCCGCCAGCCGCTTCGTGGCCGCCGCGTGCGAGGTGCTCGAGACCAACCGGCGCATCGCTCGGGGCAACGAGGTCACGCTCGGCCGGCTCGCGCGGGGCAGCTCGATCGTGCAGCCGCCGGAGGATCCCGCGGGCCTGGGCGCGCTCAACCGGGCGCTCGCCGCCCGCGGGGTGGCCTGGCACTATGGCGCGCCGCTGATCGAGCCGGCCAGCACCGACAGCGGGGCGCTGGTCGGTCGGGTGCGCGTGCTGAGGCGGTATCAGCTCGAGAGCGGACAGAGCGGCCGGACCGGCGTCCTGGCGACGGTCGGCGGCGCGCCCTGGCTGGTGCGGAGCGGCGACGTGGTGCTGCTCGGCAGCCGGCTGGATCCGGCATGGACCGACCTGCCGGTGTCCGCCGGGTTCATGCCCTTCATGGACGCACTGGTGAACCGGCTGGCGCGGGGCGAGGTGTCGCTGGAAGACGGCGCCCCCGGCGATCCGGTGCCGCTGCCCGATCTGGTGTCCGATGTGCGGCAGGGCGAGCGCGACTGGCGGGTGGAAGGCGGCGGCGTGTTCCGGCCGGGCGAGCCGGGCGCGTACTACCTGGTCGCGGGCGACGACACCATAGGCGCCATCACGGCCAACATCGATCCGCGGGAGTCCCTCCTGGCGCCCGCGACCGACGCGCAGGCCCGGCGGCTCTGGAAGGGCGCGCGCCTGATGTCGCTGGAGGATGCAAGCGACGCGGTGTTCACCGGCAACGCGCGCGGCGACGTGCGCGGCCCGCTGCTGGGGCTGGCGCTGCTGCTGGCCCTGGCCGAAACCGCGCTGGCGAGCCTGTGGAGGCGTGACACGCGATGAGGCTCCGTCCCGTGCTCGACGCCTTCAGCCGCACGCCCGCCGCCCTGGACCTGGCCGAGCGGCTGCCCTCGCGCGGCACGGCGCTCCGGCTCGGCGGACTCCCCGGCTCGAGCGGGGCGGTGCTCGCGGCCTGGCTCGCGGCGCGCTTTCCCCAGCGCCTGCTCACCATCGTGGCGCCGACGCCGGGCGACGCGGAGCGCTGGCTCACCGATCTGGCCCACCTGACCGACCAGGGCGTGGCGCTCTACCCGCAGCGCGAAGCGCTGGGCGAAGACGAGCCGCACTACGAGATCGCCGGCGAGCGCGCGGAGACCATCGAGGCGCTGCTCCAGGGCCGGCTTCGGCTGCTGGTGACCACCGCGCGCGCCACCGCGGAGCGCACGCTGATGCCGGCGGCGCTCGAGCGGCTTCGGCTCC
>DATEJD010000183.1:0-16984 GCA_035278325.1 Gemmatimonadales bacterium
CGCGAACACCAGCACGTAGGCCGAAGCCAGCCATCCGAGCTGGGCGTCGGTCAGGTGAAGGTCGCGCTTGATGGGATCGAACAGCGCGAAGATGACGTTGCGGTTGACGAAGCTGAGGAGATTGAGAAGCGCGAGGAGGCCGAGCGCGTACCAGCTGTAGGGCCGGGACGGCGCGCCGTTCACCGGCGCGCCGCCGTCTCGGCTCCCCCCGCGCCCGGGTGCATGTGCGACAGCGATTCCTCCGCGCGCTCGTCGCGGAAGGCCAGCGCCGACTGGTACTCCTCGACCAGCCGATCCATCATCGCCCGACGCTTTCCATAGAGCCGCTTGAGCGGGCGGGCCTGCCGCTTGGCCCGGGCATAGGCGGTGAGCAGCGGCAGTGCGATCGAGTTGTCGCCGTACACCACGACCGTCCCGGGGAGCTGGTCGGGATCGATCTTGCCCCAGCTCACCGCCTCGGCGGGCGTGGCGCCCGACAGTCCCCCGGTGTCGGGGCGGGCGTCGGTCATCTGCAGGAAGTAGTCATGACCGCGCTCGTCGATGCCCAGCACTTCCTGGATCTGCGGCTCGGTCTGGAGCATGAAGTTCTTGGGGCTGCCGCCGCCTACGATGAGCACGCCGCTCTTGCCGCCGGTGCGCTTGGCCTCCAGCACGATGCTCGCCGTCTCGTTCACGTCGGCGCTCACGTCGAACCTCAGCCTGCTCCCGGCGAGCGCCTGCTCGGCCACGTTCATGCCGATGGAGCTGTCGCCGGGCGAGCTGGTGTAGAGCGGCACCTCGAGCTCGTGCGCCGCCGCCAGCACCGAGCGGCGGCTCAGGCCCAGTGCCTTCTCCCGCTCCCGCACGTAGCCGCCCAGCAGATAGTGATATTCCGCGGTGCTCATGGGCCGCTGGAACTCCGGCCGGGCCGATACCTCGCGGACGAACTTGTCGGTCGAGAGCAGCACGTTGTAGTCGAAGAAGATATCGTAGATCCGCACCACGCCCTTGTCGCGCAGCTCGACGTCGTCCGCGGTAGGCGTGCCGCGGTGCATCGGCAGCCCGAGCGCGAAATGGGCGTCGTGATAAAGATTCGCGCCGGTGGAGATGACCCAGTCCACGAAGCCGGCTTCCATCAGCGGAATGAGGCAGCTCATCCCGATGCCGGCCGGCGTCATCGCGCCGGTGAGGGTCATGCCGACGGTAGTGCCCGGCTCGAGCATCCGCTGGGTGAACAGCTGGCAGCCCTCGCGCAGCCGGCCGGCGTTGTAGGCCAGGAAGGCGTTGTCGATCAGCTCGGCCACCGTCTCCGTGCCGGAGATTGCCGTCGGCTCGATGCGCTGGCCCCGCAGATACGGGGCGGACGGTCTCGTCATGGGACGTCCCTGGTGGATACGGTGCGGATGTGCTCCGCCGTCATGCGCGCAAACTCGTCGACCGGCTTTTCGGCGCGGGCTTCGATCACGATGCGGGCGGCCTCGGCGGGGTCATCGGTGACGCGGAACAGGAGCAGGTCGGTCGGATTGATCTTCCGCTCCTCGGCCACGGTGCGGGTGAGCCAGTCGATGAGCCCGGCCCAGTACGCGCTGCCGAATAATATCACCGGGAAGTGCTTCACCTTGCCCGTCTGGATCAGGGTGAGCGCCTCGAACAGCTCGTCGAGCGTGCCGTATCCGCCTGGAAAGACGATGAACGCCGTGGCGTACTTCACGAACATCGTCTTCCGCACGAAGAAGAACTTGAAGTTGAGGCTCCGGCTCAGATACGCGTTGGAGCCCTGCTCGAAGGGCAGCTCGATATTGCAGCCGATCGAGAGCCCGCCGCCTTCCTTGGCCCCGCGGTTGGCCGCCTCCATGATGCCCGGCCCGCCGCCGGTGATGACGGGAATCCCGGCCCGCGCGAGGAGCATGGCGGTCTGCACGGCCTTCACGTAGTGCGGGTCCGTCGCGGGCGTGCGGGCCGAGCCGAAGATCGTCACTCCGTCGCTCACGTCGGCCAGGTGGTCGAAGCCCCAGACGAACTCACCCATGATCCGGAGCACGCGCCACGAGTCGGACTTGAGGAAGATCTGCTCCGGCCGGAGCGGCGGCGGGCTTTCCAGCAGCTGCTCGTCTTCGGTGGGCAGCTTGTTGTCGTTCACGTGGCGGTACGGGCTGTTAGTCACGGGTCAGGCACTCGATGGCGGCCCGGTGGTCGTCCGGGACGTTGTAGAAGTACGGCGACACGCGGACGTGGCCCGGTCGACTGTCGGCAACGATTCCCGCGTACGCCAGCCGCCGCACGTCGGCGACGGGGTCGGGGCTGGGCAGCATCACGATGGCGGTTCGGTCTTCAGGACGCGGCGCCACCCTGGGCCGGAGCCCCGCGGCCCGAGCCTGCTCGATCAGATCTTCGGCCAGGACCGCCGTCCGACGCCGGATCTCCGCGGCCCCAAGCTCCTCGAGCACGTCGAGGCCACCCAGTTGCGCGTAGACCGACATCACGGCCGGCGTACCGCTCTCGAGCCGGCGCGCGTCGTCATGGAGCTCGAGCGTACGCGGGTCGAACCGGAACTGCTCGCGGTGAGCAAACCAGCCGGTGGCCCGCGGCCTGAGCGCCGGCCACAGGGCCGGGCGCGCGTACATGAAGGCTATCCCGGTGCCACCCAGCAGCCACTTGAGCCCGCCGCTGCAGTAGAAGTCCACGTCGAGCGCTTGAACATCCACCGGCAGCTGCCCGGCCGCGTGATACCCATCCACCAGTAGCAGCGCGCCGCGCGCGTGCGCCAGCTCCGCCAGCGCGCGGATGTCCTGAATCGCGCCGGTGGCGAAGAACACGTGACTGGTGGCGACCAGCGCCGTCCGCTCGTCCACGGCGTGGGCCACGGCCTCGAGCGGGACGCTGATGCCGTCCGGGCTCTCGACGATCGTCAGCTCGATGCCTTCCCCCGCCCGCGCCAGCCACTGGTACGCGACGGTGGGAAAATCCAGGCTCGTCACCACCACCTTCGGACGGCGGCGATAGTCGAGCGACTCGGCGATCGACGTGAGCCCCGCGGAGATGTTGGGGTGCAGCGCTACCGACCCTTCCGGCGCACCGATCCATCGCGCGTACCGCGACCGCAGCTCGCCCAGAGCGCTCCACCAGATCTCGTACCACGCCGCCGCCCCGAGGCCGTCCCACAGGTCCAGGCACGCGTTGATCCTGGCCCGCGAACGGGTGGAGAGCGCCCCGAGCGAGCAGCTGTTCAGGTAGACCGAGCGGCGAAAGATCGGGAACTCCGCGCGGTAATCCCGAGGCGGCGCCGGCGCGGTCGATGGCATGGTGGACAATATAGAGGCTCGCGAGACTCCTCGCGCCGAGGGTGCACGGGTCTATAATTCGGCCATGGCCGAGACGTGGACGTCTCTCACCGCCCGCCTGGTGTGGCGCGGCATCCTCAATCCGCGCTTGGCGTTGGACCTGCTCCGGACCGCCTGGGCCTTCCGCCGCCGGCGGTGGTGGGCCCGGGCGCCGTTCCTGCCGGTGCCCGACCGCGAGTACCTTCGCTGGCGCATGTACACGGCCTATGCGGACGAAGCCGCCGTCCCGCCGGCCGAGGACGTCGTGCGTTTCGCCCGCTGGCGGCGCGAGACCATGGGGCTCTGATGAGCAACGACACCTCGACCCGGCGGCCCGACGTGCTGATCCTGGGCGGCGGCTTCGCCGGACTGTATGCGGCCAAGGCGCTTCGTCGCGCGCCCGTCCGGGTCACCGTCGTGGACCGGCGCAATCACCACCTGTTCCAGCCCATGCTGTACCAGGTGGCGACTGCCGGCCTCAACCCGAGCGACATCGCGTCGCCGATCCGCTCCATCCTGCGCGGCTCGAAGAACACCGAGGTCATGCTGGCCGAGGCGACGTCCGTGGACGTGGCCTCGCGAACCGTACACTTCAGCGACGGCACCTCGGCGTCCTACGACTACCTGATCGTCGGCACCGGCGCCCGCCACTCCTATTTTGGTCACGACGAGTGGGAGCCCCTGGCGCCCGGCCTCAAGAGCATCGAGGACGCGCTCGAGATCCGCCGGCGGGTCCTGCTCGCGTTCGAGCGCGCCGAGCGGGAGACGGACACCGTGCGCCGCCACGCCTTGCTGACGTTCGTGGTGGTGGGAGGCGGCCCGACCGGCGTCGAGATGGCGGGCGCGGTGGCGGAGATTCGGAGCTACGCCCTCAAGCGCGACTTCCGGCACATCGACCCGACGGAAGCGACCGTGCTGCTGCTCGAGGGCGGCCCCCGCCTGCTGCCCGCCTATCCGCCGAGCCTCAGCAACGAAGCCAAGCGCTAGCTCCGGCGGCTCGGCGTCGAGGTTCGCACCGAGACCTTCGTCACCGACGTGCGCCCCGGTGCCGTGGCGGCGGCAGGCTGGGTGATCCCTACCCAGACGGTCATCTGGGCGGCCGGCAACACCGCCAGCCCGCTGCTCAAGTCGCTGCACACGCCGCTCGACGGCATGGGCCGGGCTGTGGTCGAGCCCGATTGCTCCATTCCTAGCCACCCTGAGGTGTTCGTCCTGGGCGATGCCGCGGCCTTCAACCATCAGGCAGGCGGCACCCTGCCCGGCGTCTGCCCCGTCGCCATCCAGATGGGCGAGTACGCCGCGCGAACGATCCGCGACGACCTGGCCGGTCGTCCCCGGCGGCCCTTCCACTACTGGGACAAGGGACAGCTGGCCGTGATCGGACGAGGCCAGGCGGTCGCCGACATCTGGAGGCTCCACTTCGGCGGCTTCATTGCGTGGCTGGCCTGGATCTTCGTGCACATCTTCTTCCTGATCGGGTTCCGTAACCGGGTGATGGTCATGCTCGAGTGGGCCTGGTCGTACCTCACGTACAGCCGCGGGGCTCGGCTCATCACCGGCGAGGAGGGGAGCATGCCTCCAGCGATCGGATCGGTCGAGCCTCCCGCACCTTCGCCGGCCGCGCCCCCCGCCGCTGTCGCCTCCGGATCACGGGTTCCCGCGTCGTCACCGTGACCCTCGCCGCAGCGCTCAAGGCCCGCGCCGCCGAGCTCGGATTCCTGGCGTGCGGGATCACCGATCCGAGTCCGCCGCCCCACGCCGACCGGCTCGACGCCTGGCTGGCCAAAGGCTATGCCGGCACCATGCGCTACCTCCACCGCCAGGCCAAGCGCCGGAAGAACCCGCGCATCAACGTGCCGGAGTCCCTTGCCGTGGTCGTGCTGCTCGAGAACTACTACTGGCCGGACCAGGCCACCGACCTCGAGGCGCCACGGGTCGCCAAGTACGCCCGTGGCCAGGACTATCACCGGGTGACCTTGGACCGGCTGGGCCAGCTGGCCGGGTGGCTCCGGGAGCGCGGCGCTACCGTGGCCCATCCCTACGTGGACGACGGCCCCGTTCCGGAGCGGGAACTGGCCCAGCGGGCGGGGCTCGGCTGGATCGGCAAGAACACCATGCTGATCCGTCCGGGGGTGGGCTCGTTCTTCTTCATCGGCACGATCTTTACCGACCTGCCATTGCCGGCCGACCCCCCGTTCACCACCGATCATTGCGGCAGCTGCACCCGCTGCCTCGAGGCGTGTCCCACCGGCGCCATCGTCGAGCCGCACGTGCTCGACGCGACCCGCTGCATCTCCTATCTCACCATCGAGCAGCGAGGCCCGATCCCCGAGCCGCTGGTTGAGCACCTGCGCGGCTTCGCATTCGGCTGCGACATCTGCAACGACGTGTGCCCATGGAACGAGCGCTTCGCCGAGCCGACCGGCGTGCACGAGCTCCGCCCGCGTCACACCCTCGCGGGCGCGGGCGAGCGCCACTTCGACACGATGGACGAGGCGGAATTCGAGCAGCGATACGGCGGGACGCCATTCGAGCGGCCGGGTCTGGCCGGCATGCGGCGGAACGTGCGCGCCGCGCTCGCCTCGATGGACCGCCAGGAGAGCCGATCATGAGCCCGGAGCTGGTCCGCTTTCGCCGCCTGCTGGAGCACGACGGGTGGGCCAATGTCGCGGCCCTGGTCGCCTTGCGCGAAGGGCCCGCACCGCCCAAGGCGGTGGCGTGGCTGAGTCACATCATCGGGGCGGAGCGGCTCTGGATCTCACGCATCCGGCAGGAGGCGCCGGCCATGCCGGTGTGGCCCGCGTTCGATCTGGAGACGTGTGCCGCCGAGCTCACCGAGCTCCAGGGCGAGTGGATGCGCTGTCTCGACGAGCTCGATGACGAGGGCCTGCAGGACGGGGTGGCGTACCGGAACAGCAAGGGCGAGTTCTGGACCAGCACGGTGGCCGACATCCTGAGCCACGTCGTGCTCCACGCGTCGTACCACCGCGGCCAGATCGCGGCGGCCATCCGCGAGGCCGGCGGCACACCAGCCTACACCGACTTCATCCACGCCGTCCGATCAGGCCTGATCGAATGAGCGGACCACCTCGCCCATCAGCCGTGCGCGCCCGGTGAACGGACCGAGCTCCCCGGGCCCTGTGCTGGTCACGCTCGGCATCGGCCTGGTCGTGCTGGGCCTGCTGGTCTGGTCGGGGGCGTTGTCCTGGTTCGGACGCCTGCCTGGCGACGTGCGGATCGAGCGGGAATCGGTGCGCATCTACGTGCCGCTGGCGTCGATGCTGGTCGTCTCGGTCGCGCTCAGCTTTCTCCTCTATATCGTTCGCCGCTTCTTTTAGCTCCCGTTATCTCCTTCGCCGCTTCTTCTATCTCCCGTTTCGGTCTGCACCGCCCGGTGCGCCTGCCGCCGCGGTTGCCGTCTCCTGTGCGCACGGCGGACCCGCAGGGCCGCACAAGGGAACGACGTGCACCCAAGTTCACGCTGGAGAGGATTGGCGGGAGTGGGAGCCCGTCACCGGCCGCGCGGCTCGGCGGTCGGGGGCCTCTGGTACGGTGCGCGGCCCGCAGCGTATCGGGGGCTCATCTTCCCGCGGCACCAGCCTCGTGCCTCCTCGCTGCCGGGCAGTGTAGCTTGCACCCTATGCAGCGCACCGGCCCGGCCACCCTCGTGACACCCGAGGTCGTCACCTTCGATCCGCGCCGCCTGGCGCGGCTTCGCCGCGTCGGGTGGCTGTTGGACAGCTCCCTCCCGATTCCCGGCACCCGCTTCACTCTCGGCATCGATCAGATCGTGGGGCTGGTGCCGGGCCTGGGTGATCTCCTTGCCGGCCTGTTTTCCCTCTACATCATCATCGAGGCCGCCCGCATGGGCGTCCCGCGGGGGCTCCTCGCGCGGATGGGCTGGAACGTCGCTGTCGACACCCTGGTCGGGGAGGTGCCGATTCTGGGCGACTTCTTCGACGTCGTCTTCAAGGCGAACATCCGCAACCTGGCGCTGCTCGAGGGCTATCTCGAGCGCCCCGCCGAGGTGCGTCGCTCGAGCCGGCGGTTTGCCGCGTTGATCGTGGTCGGCCTGGTGGTCCTCTCCGCCGGAGCCGTGGCGTTCGCCGTGCTGCTCCTGCACCTCATCTCCGGACTCTTCCAGTGAACCAGACCCGCGAGCCCGCGCTCTACAGCATCGCCATCTTCGTGACCGACATCGCCCGCGCCGTCGAGTTCTACCGCGACCGGCTGGCGCTGCCGCTCGCCAAGCAGGGATCGTTCGGCGCCGAGTTCTTCACCCACGGCACCCGCATCGGGGTTCACCCGGCCGTCCACAGCGACGCGCGGGCATTGGTGGGCCGCCATACGGGGATCACGTTGTTCGTTCCGGGATTGCTGCACTACTGCGGCGAGCTGCACGAGCGCGGCGTCCGCTTCGTCGCCGAGCCGACCCAGCAGTCCTGGGGCATCATGGCGATGGTGGCCGATCCCGACGGCAACGTGCTGGCCCTGTGGGAGGATCAGCTTCCGGAGACCGCCGAGCATCCCCACCAGCACGCGCACGTGGATCAGGCCGACGGCGTCTCCTGATCGCCGCCCGGTCGATAGGGCGAGACCGCGAGCGCCTCGGCGTTGCCGCGGAAGGAGTCTTCGACGATCTGGCCCTGCTGCTCCATGCCGTACGCCTCGAAGGGCTTCCCCGGCTCCAGCCGATACGCGTAGGGACTTCGGCCCAGACCAAGCCGACGAAACAGCAGGTCGCGAAGCTGCACCGCCGCGCCGCGGACGAAGTAGCGCGGCGCGCCCCATCGCTGGAACTGGCCGCAGTGGGTCAGCTCGTGAGCGAGGACGGCCACGTCGCCCGCGCACCGGTCGGGAAGGAACACGTGATTGCCGAGCGTCACGGCCCGTCCTCGGCTGGCCCAGAGGATGGCGGTCCGGAGCGGGCTGGGCGCTCGATGCAGGCGTACCCTCGCGCAGTCGACCTGCGCCGCGAGGGCGCCGAGCCGACGCGCCTCCTCCGCGGTCAGGCCGCTCACTTGCCCAGGAACTCGCCGATCGGCGCGAGCGACTCGATGTGATCGCAGAAGATCTTGAACGTGGCGAGCAGCGGCACGGCGATGAAGGCGCCTCCCACCCCCCAGAGCCACCACCAGAACACGAGCCCCACCAGGATGGCCACCGGATTGAGGGTGAGCCGGCGGCCAAGGATCATCGGCGTCATGACCTGTGACTGAAGCAGATTCACCGTCAGGTACGCAGCGGGCACCATCAGCCCGTGAGCCAGAGAATCGAACGTCGCGAGCCCCGCCATGGTCAGCGTCGCCAGCAGGATCGTGGCCCCGATGTAGGGGATGAACTCGGCGATGCCCGCCAGCGTTCCCCACAGCCACGCGTTCGGCATACCAATCACCGTCATGACCATCGCGACCACCAGCCCGAGCGCCAGGTTGATCATCGCCACCGTGACCAGGTAGGTCGAGATCGACGCCTCGGTTTCGCGAGCGATGGCGACCGCTTTCTTCTTGTCGCGGAGCTGCGGCAGGACCTTGATGAGCTTCTGCAGGAAGAGATCGCCGGCCGCGAGGAGAAAATAGAGCAGGATCAGGGTCTCGAGCGCGCCGGTGAGCAGCGACTGTGTCGTGCCGAAGAGGCGCTCGCTCAGACGCGGGCCGCGCACCACCACCTCCTGCGGTCCACTCTTGGCGACCTCCGTGGCCGCCTCCACCTGCTCCGCCGTCTTGGTGACCTGCTCGACCGGCTGGCGCAGGTCGCGCAGCCGGCCGTGAACCTTGGCCAGGGTCTGCGGGGCCTTCGCCATCCACTCCTGCGCGGGCCCCACCAGGCTGTAGCCGGCAAACCCCGCCCCCGCGAGGAGGGCCAGGAGCACGAGCGCGGCCCCGGCCGGCTCGGGAATCTTCGCACGCTTGAGCGTGCGCACCACCGGACTCAGGAGAAAGTCCAGCAGCACCGCGAGCACGATCGGGAGCAGAAATGCACGGGCAAAGTAGAGCGTGTAGAGGATCGCCAGGACCAGGAGCCCGGTGACGGCGATGGAGCGGACTTCGACCCGATCGAGCGCCCTGCCGAGCTTGGTGATATCGGGCTGCTCGACCGCTCCGCCTTCCTCGCCTGTCGCGGGTGCGCCCGGGGCATCCGGCCGAACGGCATCTCCCGGTGCCGAGTCCTCGGTGGTACGAGCCGCCATGATCGCACGCTGTGTGAAGGGAACTGCCCTTGTCCGTCGGTCCCGGCAGGCGCTAAGGTTACGCGGCGGCGGCCGCCGGGGCTGTGCGCCAGCACACCGGCGGCCCGGCCGCCCCGGAGGCGCATGTCCCGAGTCTGGCAAACGATCGTTTCGGTGTGGGTCTGGCTGGTGCTCGGCCTGTGCATCCTGGTCTGGTTGCCGATCATGGTCGTGCTGCGGCTGGTGACGGCGCCGTTCGATCCCGCGCGCTACCTGGTGGGCTATTTCTTCCGCAAGATCACCGTGGCGCACTCGGCGCTCAATCCGATGTGGCGGTTCCGGTGCACCGGCACGATGCCCGCCAACCCGCGGCGCCCCTACGTGGTGGTCTCCAACCACGAGTCCTTCGCCGACATCCTGCTGATCAGCCACCTGCCCTGGGAGATGAAGTGGCTGACCAAGGCCGAGCTGTTCCGCGTCCCCTTCCTCGGGTGGATGCAGCGGCTGGCCGGCGACATTCCGGTCAAGCGCGGCTTCGGTCCCAGTGCCATCGAGGCCATCGCCAGGTGCCGCTCCGCGCTCGCCAACCGGGTGTCGGTGATGATCTTTCCGGAAGGTACCCGGTCCAGCACCGCCGATCTCCTGCCCTTCAAGGACGGGGCCTTCCGTCTCGCGATCGACGCCGGTGTTCCGGTCCTGCCCCTGGCGGTGCACGGCACCGGCACGGCGCTCCGGAAGCACGACTGGCGCGTCGGCCCTTCGACGGCCGAAGTCCGCGTGCTCGAGCCGATCGAGACGGCCGGCCTCACCCCGGCCGACGTTCCCGCGCTCAAGGAGCGCGTCCGCGATCTCATCGCGGCCGCGCGCGACCAGATCGCCAGGGACCTCGACCGCGGCTGAGATCGGGCGCTCAGCCCTTCCCCAGCTCAGCGGGCGCCCGCACGCGGCCCACCGCACCACCCAACGCCAGCAGGGTCAGCAGGTACGGCAGCATCAGGAACAACTGGTAGGGGACCGCCAGGCCGATCGCCTGGAAGACGTATTGCAGTGCGGTGGCCGCGCCGAACAGGAGGGCCGCGACCGCCACGCCGACCGGGTGCCAGCGTCCCAGCACGACGATCGCGATCGCCACGTACCCCCGCCCTGCGGTCATGTTCTCCGCGAACGAGCCCACCTGCGCCAGCACCAGCGTCGCGCCGGCCAGCCCCGCGAAGGCGCCACCCACGAGCGTGGCCGCCGCGCGCACTGCGTTGATCCGCACGCCCGCGGCCCGCGCCTCCGCCGCGCCCTCGCCGGTGGCGCGGAGCATCAGTCCGGGTCGGGTGCGGAACAGGAACCACCACACCGCCGGCACCGCCAGCAACGCGATGTAGGTCGGCACCGGCTGCGCGAACAGCGCCGGGCCGAGCAGCGGGATCTTGCTCAGCCCCGGAATGGCGAGCGGCGTGAGCGTGGGCAGCGTGAGGCCCGCTCCGCCCGTCCCGTACGCTCCGCGATAGACCGTTCCCGTGAGACCCACCGCCGCCAGCGTGATGGCCGTGCCCGCGATGATCTGATCGGCGCGCGCCGCGATCGACACGGCGACGAACAGCGCGGCGAACAGCATGCCCGCCAGCACCGCCAGCGCCACCCCGATCCACGGTCCGCCTGCGGTTGCGCCGAGCGTCGCCGCCAGGGCACCGGCGAGCATCATGCCCTCGAGACCGAGGTTGATCACCCCCGAGCGCTCGGTCACGGTCTCGCCCGTGGCCGCCAGCAGCAGCGGCGTCGCCACCCGGACAGCCGCGGCCAGAAACCCGCCGACCACGACGAGTGGATCGGTCATGTGGCCGTCCGGAGCAGGCGCTGGCGGGTCGCCGCATCGGCCAGCAGCACCACCAGGATCACCACCGCCTCGACCACGTAGACCGCCACGGCGGGCACACCCGCCTCGCGCTGCATCGCGCCGGCGCCGGCCTCGAGCGCGCCGAACAGGAGGCCGGTCGCGACCACGCCGAGCGGCTGGAGCCGGGCCAGCAGCGCGACCGCGATGCCCGTGAAGCCGTATCCCGGCGACAGATTCTGGAACAACGCGTACGACACGCCACTCACCTCGACCCCGCCGGCCAGCCCCGCCAAGGCGCCCGAGCCGAGCAACGCGACGGCCGCCATGCGCCGCGCGTCGATCCTGCCGCTGATCGTGGCCGCGCGCGGCCCCGCCCCCACCGCTCGCAGGCGGAAGCCCCACAGCGTGCGCGCGAACAGATACCAGAGCCCGGCCGCCGCGAGCAAGGCGAGCACGATGCCCGCGTGGAGACGCGTGCCCGGGACCAGCGGCAGCCTCGCCGTGACGGCGATGGGATCGCTTTGCGGGTAGATGTGCCGCGATTCCTGGAGCGGGCCCTGGACCATCAGGCTCACCAGCGAGGCGGCCACGAAGTTGAGCAGCAGCGTGCTGATCACCTCCAGCACGCCGTAGCGGAGCTGGAGCCACACCGGCACCACCACCCAGGCGCCCCCCGCCAGCACCGCGGCCGCGAGCACGGACGGGAGGGCTACCGCCGGTGGCCGGCCGACGACGTGAAGCCCCACCCAGGTCGCGGCAATCGCGCCAGCATAGAACTGTCCCTCGGCGCCGATGTTGAGGGCACCGCCCCGGAACGCGAGCGCGATGCCGAGTCCGATAATCGTGAGGGGAATGGCGCGCACCAGCGTGGCGGAGCTGAAGGCATACCACGAGCCGAAGGCGCCGTTCCAGAGGGCGCCCAGCGCGGCAGCCGCGTCGTAGCCGGCGAGGCTGAGGCCGGCCGCCAGGAGCAGCACCCCGAGCAGGATCGCGAGCAGCGGTGCTTTAACGGCCACCGGTCACCATGAGCTCACCGATCTGCGTGCGAGTCGCGCCGGCCGGCACCTCGCTGATCGAGCCGCGCGCCGCCACCAGGAGTCGGCTGGCGAGCGCCAGCACCTCGTCGAGATCGCTCGAGTACACCAGCACGGCGGCGCCGCCCGCGGCCGCGTCGCGGAGGCGGGCGTGAATCGCGTCGGTGGCGCGGAGGTCGAGGCCGCGGGTCGGATTCTCCGCGACCACCACGCGGGGCTGGCGGGACAGCTCGCGGCCGAGCACGACCTTCTGCTGATTCCCGCCGCTGAGCGTCCCGGCCGGCACGTCCGGTCCCGGCGCCGAGACACCATAGTCGCGCAGTAGCGCGGCCGTGCGCCCACGGGCCACCTTCCAGTCCACCCGGCCGCGGCGGATCCATGGATCGTCGTGACGGGACCCCAGGACGATGTTCTCGGTCAGGCTCAACGACGGGATGAGACCCTCCGTCGTCCGATCCTCCGGGATGAAGGCGACCGGCCCCGCCACCTCACGCCGCCCGCGGAGCGGCTGCAGGCGGCCGGCCACCGCGCGGAGCAGCTCGCGCTGGCCGTTGCCTTCCACGGCCGCCACGCCGACGATCTCCCCGGCTCGGATGCCGAGCGTCGCCCGGCGTACGGCGATGCCATACCCGGACTCCCTGGGGACCTCGAGATCATCCAGCCGAACCAGGACCGGCGCGTCCACCGGTGGCTCCGCGAGCTGCTGCGCTGCCCCTTCATGCTCCGACTCGCTCTCGCCGATCATGGCCCGCGCGAGCGAGGCAGCCGTCTGCCCGGCCACGGGCCCCGAAAAGGCGACCGACCCCTGACGAAGGACTGTCACCCGATCCGCCGCGGCCAGGGCTTCGTCGAGCTTGTGGGTGATGAGCACGGCGCTGCCGCCGGCCTGTGTGAAGGCGCGCACGACGCGGAGCAGCTCGTCCGCCTCACCCGGCGCCAGGACCGCCGTAGGCTCGTCGAGCAGCAGAATCCGGGCGTCCGATGCCAGCGCCTTGATGATCTCGAGCCGCTGCTTGAGGGCGACGGACAAGGCGCTCGCTCTCACGTCCGGATCGAGCGGCAGCCCGAATCGCTCGGCCAGGGCCTCGACCCGCGCGCGCAAGGGCTCGGGTGCCACCGGCCACCCGGCGGCCAGGGCCACGTTCTCCGCCACGCTGAGCGCGGGCACCGAGGTGAAGTGCTGGTGCACCATGCCGATTCCCAGGCGCCGGGCCACGCGCGGGGAGGTTATCGACCGCGGTACGCCGGCCACGAGCACCTCGCCGGCATCCGGCCGGACCAGGCCGAACGCCACGTGCATCAGCGTCGTCTTGCCCGCGCCGTTCTCACCCAGGAGGGCGTGCAGCTCGCCCGGCGCCAGCGTGAAATCGGCCCCGCGCAGTGCCTGCACGGAGCCGAAGCGCTTGGCGATCCCTCGCAGTGCGAGGGCCGGTGGCACGGTCAGAGCCCCGTGGGGTGGTCGTGGAACTCCCAGTCGAGATCGAACCGCTCGGCCAGGTGGGACGCCAGCGCCTGGACGCCCAGCGTCTCCGTCGCGTAGTGGCCGGCGAAGATGACGTTGAGCCCCCACTCGACCGCATCGAAGTAGGTGTAGTGCGCGCCTTCGCCGGTGATGTAGGTATCGAGGCCCGCACCGTGCGCGGCCGCGATCATGCTGCCCGCGCCGCCGGTGATGATGCCGATCCGCGCGACCCGCTCCGGGCCCCCCGCTATGAGGCGTGCGCCAGAAGTCGAGATTCCGAGCGCGTGATTGACTTCCGCCACCAGCGCCTCGCGCGAGGTCAGTCGGGCCGGCGCATTGCCCCACACGCCGATCGGCACCCCCTTGTAGTCGCCGAACCATCCCTCGACGGCCAGACCGAGGCGCTCGGCCAGCACGACATTGTTCCCGACGGTCGGGTGCAGGTCCAGCGGAATGTGGGCGGAGTAGAGCGCGATGTCGTGGTCGAGCAGGGCGGCTACCCGCCGGTAGCGCCGGCCCGTGAGCGGCACGTTGCCGTCCCACAAGAGGCCGTGGTGCACCAGCAGGAGCGGGGCCGCGCCGCCACGTCCGGGGCCCTCGGCCACGACGCCGTCGATGGTGGCCTGCGACGCGTCGACCGCGGCGACGATCCCGCCGATCAAGCCCTGGTTCTCGACCTGGAGGCCGTTCACCGCGTTGCGCTCGTCGGGGACGTCGCGCACCCGCAGGTATTCGTCGAGATAGCGGACGATGTCGGCCAGCGGAACGGGAGTGCCGTCGGCGGCCGGGCCGCTCACTGCGCCGAGCCCGCCGGGTGAAGCGTGCCGGCGGCGATCGAGTCGGCCGCGGCCTTGACCCGCGCCTTGAGGGCGGCCGGAACCAGGGAATCCAGCGCGGGATTGGGCTCGTACCGCACCACGCCGCTCGCCAGGCCGAGAGACTCCACCCTTGGCTTGAAGGCCCCGGACTTCACCTCACCGGCGACCAGCAGGAAGGCCCGGGGGAGGTCGATGACCGCGCTGCCCACCACCCGATCCGGAGCGAGGGCGGACTGGTCGGCGTTGGAGCCGAACACGTAGACCCCCGGCGATTCCTTGACCGCCTGGAACACGCCGAGCGCGGCGGCGTCCGCGTTGTGGTGGAACATGTCCGCCCCCACCCGCACGAGCGCGAGCGCCGCTTCCCGGCCCGCGGCCGCGTCGTCGAAGCTGTTGAGGTAGATCTCCCGGCTCTGCACCTTCGGGTTGACCGCCTTGGCGCCGTTCACCCAACCCTCGTAGGCCGCCTTGATCGGCGGCAGCTCGATGCCGCCGACGAATCCGAGAATGTTGCTGCGGGTGAGCCCGCCCGCCACCATCCCGGCCAGATAGCTGGCCTCCTCCAGCCTGAAGATGATGGGGGCGACATTGCCGTGGGCGCGGGACCCGGACGTCACGATGAAGATCGTGTTCGGGTATTGGGCCGAGACCCGCTCGGCGGGCTCCTGAAACTCGAAGCCATGCGCGAACACGAGCTGGTAGCCTTGCGCGGCGTAGGTGCGGAGGGCGTCGTCCTGCTCGGCAGGGGTGCGGGCCTCGACGTGGCTCACCTGCAGGCCGAGGCTGTCGTGAATGCGCTGGAGGCCGGCATAGGCGCCGGAGTTCCAAGCGGCGTCGGCGATGCTGCCGGGCGTGATGAGCCCGACCCTGAGCCCTGCCTGCGCTGGCTTCCGGGTGCAAGCGACGAAGCACAGCATGAGGACAGCATAGCGCCACTTCGAGCGCACTTTGGTTCCTCTTACGGTGAATTTCGATACAAAGTTACTGATTTTCCACAACTTAGGCTGGCTTATCAACTCTTGTGGGAATCCGGCGAGCTGTCGGCTGTGCCCGAGTGGTCCATCTTGACCTCACCGGTAACCCGGGCCCCTTCGACGATGGCGATGCGGGGTGTGTGGATGTCGCCGGCGACGACGGCCGTGGCCTGGAGCTCGACCCGCTCGCGAGCCAGAATCGCACCGCTCACCTGGCCGGCCACCACCGCCTCCTGGGTATGGAGGTCCCCTTCGATCACGGCGCCGGCGGCCACCAGGACCTGCGCGCCCACCCGCACGGTCCCGCGCACCCGTCCTTCGACCCGGACCACGCCCTCGGTCTCGAGGTCGCCGATCACGGTCATGTCGCTCGCGATGATCGAAAACGGTATCTGATCGGTGCGCCGGCGACGCAGCTCGTTGCCTTGCTCATCACGTGCCGGGTTGTTGAAGATCCCCATCAGCTCCCCTCCTTGACCATGGTTCGCGGATCGATCGACACGCCCTTCTGCCGGACCTCGAAGTGAAGATGCGGTGCGGTGGAGCGGCCGGTGTTCCCGCTGAGCCCGATGACCTGGCCGGGAGCAACCGAGGCGCCGGGCTGCACCAGAATGCGGGAGAGGTGGCCATACATCGTCTGGTAGTCGTCGGGGTGATCGAGCAGGACGAACAATCCGTACTCCGGATCCTCGCCCAGCTGATGCACGGTTCCGCCGCCCGCGGCGCGGACCAGGCTGCCGATCGCGACGGCGATGTCGATGCCGGGATGCACCTCATCGGTTTCTCCGGTGCTCACCTGGCCGCGGGTAATGTAGCCCGGCTCGTCGAGCGGCCATCGGCGGGGCACGGACAGCCCGACCGAGGGTCCGCGTGTGGCATCGGCCAGCCGGGCGAGCACGGGCGGGGCAACGGGGAGCGACACGCCGACCGTGAGTGGGTCGCGCACGATGTCGCCACCGATCATTTGACGCACCTGTGCGTACCGTGATTCGACGCTGTCGAGAGCGGCGCTCAGTTGCCGCACCTTCGCGTTGTCCGCCTGCAGCCGGGCGACCTGGTGCTCCAGGCTCGGGACCCGGGCAGCCGCTCGGACGAGGGGGCCATACAAGGCAGCGACCACCACCGCGGCCACCGCGGCCGCGATCATGAAACCGACTCCGGCGCGGAACAGCCACACCGGGACGCGATAGGTCTGGGAACGGGTCGTGCCGTCCGGCTGGACGACGATCGTCACCGCGCGGGACGCGCGGCTCATCCCTGGTAGGGCCGACCGAGGATCAGCTCGAGCAGGCGGGCGAGATCGTCGTTCGAATAGTAGCTGAGGGTGAGAAACCCACGGCCTCGCCGGCGCGTGGTTACGCGGACGTCAGTACCCAAGTGCTTCCGAAGCGCGTCCTCCATCC
>DATEJD010000184.1:0-3139 GCA_035278325.1 Gemmatimonadales bacterium
TGCACGCCTGGGGCGCTGGCGTCGTTGCACGTGGGGAGCTAGGGCGCATTCGGTCACGGTGGCTCCGTGGCCGGGAGAGGCAGTGCGGCCGTTCACGAAAGGCACGAAGGACACGAAGGCCTCCGCTCGCTGCGACGTTCCTCTCATGCCGCTCAGAAGGGATCTTCAAGTGAATTTGTGGTGCCCGCCCCTTCCCCACCAAAAACAAAAAAGATCGTGACGAGCTCCTCTCACGCGGAATGAGAGGAGCGTTACTGCGGCAGGGCGTCCTTCGTGTCCTTCGTGCCTTTCGTGAACGGCCGCACTGACTCTCCCGGCTACGGAGCCACCGTGACGATCCAAATGCGCATGCGTAGGGCATGCCCCGGGATTGGTCGGGCGGGTCGGGCCGGGCCGGGACCGGACTATTGGGACTCCCCTCGCCGCGCTAGCTTCTCAGGCACCTCCGCGACCACGGTTCCGGACCCATGGCGATCGACCTCAAGCTGATCCACACCGCCCTCGCCGTAGCCTTCTGACATGGCGGCGAAGAGGATCCTCGTGCTCGGCGCGACCGGCGGCACCGGCCAGGAGGTCGTCGCCCAGGCCTTGGACCAGGGTCACGTGGTGACGGCGTTCGCGCGCCACCCCGAGCGGATGAAGCGGGCGCACGAGCGGCTTCGGTTCGTCGTGGGTGATGTCGCGGACGGCGGCGATGCGCTCGCCGACGCGGTGCGCGGCCAGGACGCCGTGATCAGCGCGCTCGGACGGGGCCTGTCCCTCAAGGCCGAGGGCCTGATCGCCCGCGGCATGCCGAACATCGTCGGGGCCATGGAGCGCCAGGGGGTCTCCCGGTTCATCTTCACCTCGGCGTACGGCGTGGGCGTCACCTGGCGCGACCTGCCGCTCCTGTCCCGCCTCTTTGCCCGCCTGCTGCTGCGAGATCTGTACGCCGACAAGAAGGCAGGAGAAGAAGTGCTGCGGCGCAGCGCGCTCGATTGGACCATCGTCTATCCGACCACGCTCACGAACGGGCCCGGCACGGGTCGCTATCGGGTGGGTGAGCGCCTGGTGCTCTCGGGGCTGCCGCGGATCTCTCGAGCCGATCTGGCGGCGTTTCTGCTCACGCAGATCGAGGATCGCCGGTACATCGGGAAGGGGGTGCTGATCAGCGGGTGAGGATCGGCGCTTGTACCGGAGTCACCCTGAACGTAGTGAAGGGGGCATCAGCCGACGCATGCCCCCTTCGCTACGCTCAGGGTGACTCCGTAGCCAACGCCACGCACCCGTTCCGTGACGAGCGTCGCGGCGCCGCGGCAGAGATTCGCCGAGCTTTAGGCAGCACCCGGGGAGGACCTATGGCATTGATTTTATCGGACGAAGAGACCGCGATCCTGCGAGACCTGCTGGCCGACTACCTGCCCGCGCTCCGGCGCGAGGTGGCGCGCACCGAGCAGCACGATCTCCGGCACCTGATGGTGCAGCGGCAGGACCTGGTGGAGCGGCTGCTGGAGCAGCTGGGTCAGCCGGCCGTGTGAGCGGGTGACCTTACTCCGCCTGTAGCGCCCGAGCCGGATCCGTGGCCATGGCCCGCCGGGCCGGCAGCAGGGTCGCGAGCGCGGCGACTCCGGCTAGCACCGCGGCGGCGAGCACGAACGTGATCGGGTCGGTCGCGCTGGTGTCGTACAGCTCGGCACGGAGCCAGCGCGTGGTCGCGACCGCTCCCAGCGTGCCGAGGATCACGCCGACCGTCGCGAGCCGCAGGCTTTCCTTCAACACCAGCGCGAGGACGTCGGCCCGCCGGGCGCCGAGCGCCATCCGGATGCCGATCTCATGACCGCGCTGGGTCACCAGGTAGGCCACAACCCCGTAGATCCCGAGCGCGGCCAGGAGTAGCGCGGGCAGCGCGAAGGCGGCGAGCAACCCGGTGATGAACCGGCGGTAGGCCAGCGACTCGCGCAGTGACGCGTTGAGGTCGTAGACCCGGCTCCACAGGCGCGCGCTCTCGAGCGGGAGGTCGGGATCGACCACGCGCACTGCCCGGGTGAGGGTCGGCACCAGCGTCGCCGGGTCACCCGTGACCCGGGCGATGACCGACATGCGCGGCCACACCGTCAGCGTGTACGGCAGGTACACCTCCGGCTCGAAGTCGGTATCGAGGGAGAAGTGCCGGACGTTGCCCACCACCCCCACGATCGTGCCGCTCACCGGCTGGCCGAACTCCGGCCGACCCTGCGCCGACTTGTAGACCGTGATCCGCTTCCCGACGGCCTCGCCGCCCGGCCAGTAGCGCGCGGCAAGCGCCTGGTTCACCAGCATGGCGTCGCCGGGGTGCCGCATGTCGTCGGGCGTGAAGTCGCGTCCCCGCAGGACCGGAATGCCCAGCGTGCGGAAGTACGCCGAGTCCACCTCGCGGAACAGCACCTCGTCGCTCTCGCCCGCCCGCGTCGCGGTCACGCCATCGATCTCTATGGCGCTGTTGATCGACGATCCGCTCAGCGGCACCTGGTTAGTGAGCGCCACCGACCGAACGCCCGGCACCGCCGCCACGGCCGCCGCGACGTCGCGGTAGAGCTGGAGCGCGCGCTCGGCGCTGTCGTACCGGGGCGAAGGCGGGTCCACCGGCACCGCGACGAGGCGGTCCTGGTCGAACCCGGTGGGCACCTGTTGCAGCCGCACCAGGCTCCGGATCAGGAGACCGGCGCCGGTGAGAAGCACGAGCGCCAGCGCGATCTCGCCCACCACCAGCGCGGAGCGGAGCCGCCGGCGCGACGGGCCCGACCCCGCTCCCCCGCCCTCCCGCAGCGTCGCCACCAGAGGTGCCGCGTGCCGCAGCGCCGGGATGAGGCCGAGCAGGACCACCAGCGACACCGCGAGAAGGACCCCTGCCGCCATCGCGCGCGGCTCGACCGCCAGCTCACCGGCTCGAGGGAGCAAATCGGCCGCCGAGAACCTGAGCCAGCGGACCAGCGCGACGGCCGCACCCAACCCGAGCGCGCCGGCGACGAGGCCGAGCACCACGCTCTCGGCGGCGAGCAGCCGCAGCAGCGCACCGCTGCCGCCGCCGAGCGCGGTGCGGATGGCCAGCTCCCTCGACCGGGCGCCCGTCCGTGCGAGCGCCAGCGCGGCAACGTTCACGCAGGCGATGAGCAGCACGAAC
>DATEJD010000185.1:0-3461 GCA_035278325.1 Gemmatimonadales bacterium
GACGGTGTCGCCAAATTCGCGGCATCCTACGGGTCGCTGCTCGCGGGCCTCGAGGCCAAGGCCGGGACGCTGGTCGGCCGCTGATGCTGCGCGCGCTCCGCTCGCTCTCGCTCACCTGGTGGATCTTCATCGGGATGGCCGTGGGCATCGTCACGGGCTGGGTGGCCCCGGAGTTCGGCGCAGGCCTCAAGCCGCTCTCGACCACCTTCCTCCGGATGATCAAGTCGGTCGTGGTCCCGATCATCTTCGGGACCCTGGTGGTCGGCATCGCCGGCCACGGCGACGACCTCAAGCGCATCGGCCGCCTGGCGGTCAAATCGATCGGCTACTTCTGGCTCATGACCACGGTGGCGCTGGCCATCGGCCTCACCGCGGCGAATCTCAGCCGGCCCGGCGTCGGGGTGGTCCTGCCGCCGCCCGATCCCAATGCCCCCATCCCCAAGGCCGCGCCGACCACCTTCGGCGGGTTCCTCGAGCACGTGGTGCCGCAGAGCTTCTTCGAGGCCGCGGTGCACAACGAGGTGCTCCAGGTGGTCTTCTGGGCCACGCTCTTCGCCATCGCGCTGACCCAGGTGCGCGGGCGGCCCAAGGAATCCATGCTGGGATTCTGCGAAGGGCTGATGGAGGTGATGTTCAAGTTCGTCGGCATCGTCATGAAGTTCGCCCCGATCGGCATCGGCGCGGCCATGGCGGTGACGGTGAGCCACAGCGGCATCCAGGTGCTCCGGAATCTCGGTCTGCTGGTGGCGACGCTGTACGGGGCGCTCATCGTGTTCGCCCTGGTGGCCCTGATTCCAGCGGCCCTGATCGCCCGCATCCCGCTCCGTCGCTTTGCCCAGGCCGTGAAGGACCCCGCGATCATCGCCTTTACCACCACGTCGTCCGACGCCGCGCTCCCGCTGGCCATGCAGCGGATGACCGAGTTCGGCGTGCCCCGCAGCATCGTGGCCTTCGTGATGCCGACCGGGTACTCCTTCAACCTGGACGGCTCCACGCTCTACCTCGGCGTGGCGTCGCTGTTCGTGGCGCAGGCGGCCGGCGTCGAGATGAGCGTCGGCCAGCAGCTGGTGATGATGCTGACGCTGCTCGTCACCAGCAAAGGCATCGCGGCGGTCCCGCGGGCGTCGCTGGTGGTGCTCTCGGGCACACTCACCGCGTTCGGGCTGCCGCTCGAGGGCGTCGCGGTGATTCTGGGAGTGGACGAGCTGATGGACATGGCACGGACCATGGTGAATCTGGTCGGCAACTGCCTGGCCACCGCGGTGATGGCTCGGTGGGAAGGCGAGCTGGTGATCGAGCCCGCGGTCATGGCCGGCGCCACGCCCGCCCGCCCGGTGGCCGCCGCGCCATCCGACGCCTGACGCCCACGCGGTAACCCTTTCCTCCCCCTCACATGACCCCCTGTCGCGCTTCTCGATTCGTGACCGCCGCCCTGTTCCTCGGGCTTGCGGCCTCGCCGGCCATCGCGCCGGCCCAGCAGAAGGCGGCCGCCCCGGCGGCCGCGCCGGTCTCGGCGCCGCTGGCCAACATCCGCTACGAGATCACGTTCGATTCCCTCACGGCCCAGGCGCGCACGCTGCAGGTCGCGATGAGCTTCGACGTGCAGGGGCCCGGACCGGTGCTGCTCTCGTTTCCCGCCTGGACGCCCGGCGCATACGAGCTGAGCTGGTTCGCCCGCTGGGTCTCCAACTTCGCGCCCAGCGCGGCGGATAAGCCGCTCGGCTGGGACAAGTTGGACTACGACACCTATCGGGTGAACCCGGCCGGGGCCAAGTCGGTGACGGTCCGCTTCAACTACCTGGCCGACACGCTCGACAACGCGATGGCCTGGGCCAGGCGCGACTTCGTCCTGTTCAACGGCACCAACGTCCTGCCCTACCCCGAAGGTCGCGGCACCAACTTCCCCGCCACGGTGACCATCAAGACCGAGCCGTCATGGCTGGTGGCGACCGGGATGCAGGCGGTACCCCAGCAGGTGCACACCTATCGCGAAAACAACTACCACGACCTGGTAGACAAGCCCTTCTTCGTGGGGCGCATGGATCTCGACAGCACGCAGGTGGCGGGCATCTGGACTCGTCTCGCGACCTATCCCGCGGGAGCGATGACGGGTCAGGTCCGCAGCGAGATGCAGGACGAGATCGGGAAGATGATTCCCGCCGAGGCCGCCGTGTTCGGCGAGACGCCCTGGGCGAACTACACCGTGATGATGATCTTCGACTCGGCGTTCGGGGGCGGCAGCGCGCTCGAGCACACCAACTCGCACGTCGGGATCTACAACCCCGGATTCATCGGCAATCCGATCCTGGCCTCGATCACCGCCCACGAGATCTTCCACGCGTGGAACGTGAAGCGGATGAGGCCGGCCGACATGGTGCCGTACCGCTACGACCGGAGCGAGCCGACGGTGTGGCTATGGGTCAGCGAAGGCATCACCGATTACTACGCCGACCTGGCGATCCTGCGCAGCGGGATCATCAACGAGCAGCAGTTCCTCGCCGTCACCGGCGACAAGATGCTCAAGGTGGCCGACGCGCCGCCTACGGCGCTGGATGACGCCTCGCTCTCGACCTGGATCCATCCCACCGACGGGAGCGAGTATCTCTACTACCCCAAGGGCTCGCTGGCCGGGTTCATGCTCGACGTCATCATCCGCGACGCGAGCGACAACCGGCGCTCGCTCGACACCGTGATGCGCGAGCTCTATCGGACCACCTTCAAGGCGGGCCGGGGCTTCACCGGGGCCGACTGGTGGGGAGCGGTGTCCCGCGCGGCCGGCGGCAAGAGCTTCGCCGATTTCAACGCCAAGTACGTGGATGGACGCCTCCCGTTTCCCTGGACGGAGATCCTGCCGCTGGCCGGGCTCAAGGTGGCCACGGATACCGTTCGCGAGGCGCGGCTCGGGATCTCGGCGGGGCAGGACTCGACTGGCGCGGTCGTGATTCGCCAGGTCCTGCCGGGAGGCGCCGCGGAAGAGGCCGGCGTCAAGGCGGGTGACATCCTGCTCGCCATCGGCGACATCCCGATCAACGATCCCGATTTCGGTACCAAGTTCCGGGACCGGTACGCCAATCAGGAAGGCAAGCCGCTGCCGATCCAGGTCCGTCGCAACGGCCAGCAGATGACGCTCAACGGAACGGTCCGACTGGTCCCGAGAACGGAGAGCCGGCTCGCCATCGACGACGCGGCGAGCCCGAAGGCGGTGCGGGTGAGGGAGGGGATCTTCAAGGGGACGGTGGGGGAGTGACGGGCGGCGATAGGGCGAGTTAGGCCGATAGGGCGATAGGGCGATAGGGCGAGAAGGCCGATAGGCCGATAGGACGATAGGGCGATAGGGCGGTTGCTGACGGCGCTCTCATCCCGAGCGCAGCAGGGACCTTCTCCGCGGGTTTCGAACCTCGGCAGAGAAGGTCCCTCGCTGCGCTCGGGATGAGGAGCGCGACTGCCGAACCCCCTATCGC
>DATEJD010000186.1:0-3071 GCA_035278325.1 Gemmatimonadales bacterium
GGGACCGCGTATCGTATGGACGACGTGCCGCTCCGGCTCCGCCCGCCGCTCGAGGCGGAGCGCTCGGCGGTGTCCGTGCTGACC
This sequence comes from Gemmatimonadales bacterium, assembly GCA_035278325.1. Classification (GTDB taxonomy): domain Bacteria; phylum Gemmatimonadota; class Gemmatimonadetes; order Gemmatimonadales; family GWC2-71-9; genus CAVVWJ01. Next base: position 85 of record DATEJD010000186.1, read on the forward strand.
GCTCTGCTCGCCGCGGTGCGGTCGCGGCGGCCGGGAGCGGCGCGATGAGCGCGCGGACCCGGCTCCGGATCGTGGGCGGTGCCGTGCACGACCCCGCCAACGGCATCGACGGCGAGATCCGCGACGTGTGCATCGAGGATGGCCGGATCGTGGCCGAGCTGCCGTCGGGAGCGCCGACCCTCGACGCGCGCGGGATGGTGGTCATGCCAGGCGGGGTGGACATCCACTCCCACTTCGCCAGCTCGAGCTGCAACCACGCGCGCCGCCTCATCCCCGACGAGCACGCGGCCGAGGCGGCGTCCGCCCCGACGCTGGCGGAGGGCGAGCCGCTTGCCCGGTCGGGCACCGGAGGCACGGTACCCAGCACGTTCACCACGGGCTATCGGTACGCGGGCCTGGGCTATACGACGGCGTTCGACGCGGCGGTGGCCCCTCTCACGGCCCGCCACAGCCACAGCGAGCTGGACGACACGCCGTGCGTCGACGGCGGGATCTTCGTGCTGATGGGCAACGACGAGTACCTGCTGCGCCAGATCGAGGCCGGCGAGCGGGACCGCGCGCGCGACTATGCGGCGTGGCTGCTCGGCGCCACCGGCGGGTACGCCGTCAAGATCGTGAACCCGGGCGGGGTCGAGGCGTGGAAGACCGGGCAGCGCAACGTGTCGAGCATCGACGACCAGGTGAGCGGGCGGGCCATCACGCCGCGCGCGATCCTGGAGACGCTCACCGAAGCGGCCAACGCGCTGCGGCTGCCGCATCCGGTGCACATCCACTGCAACAACCTCGGCGTGGCCGGAAACGTCGCCACCACGCTGGCGAGCATGGAGGCGGTGGCGGGACGGCGGGCCCACTTCACTCACTTGCAGTTCCACTCCTACGGCGGTGGCGGCGGCCAGCCGTGGAGCTCGGCGGCGGCCAAGGTCATGGAGTACGTCAACGCCCATACCGAGGTGAGCGTCGATGTGGGCCAGGTGATGTTCGGCTCCGCCATGACCATCACCGCCGACGCGCCGGTGGAATACCTGCTCTACAAGAGCAGCGGCCGGCGCTGGACCAATATCGACATCGAGCTGGAGACGGGGTGCGGCATCGTGCCGCTCACCTACAAGGACAAGGCGGCGGTGAGCGCGCTCCAGTGGGCGGTCGGGCTCGAGCTGTTCCTGCTCAGCACCGACCCCTGGCGGGTCGTGCTCTCGACCGATCACCCGAACGGCGGGTCGTTCCTGGCCTACCCGGCCCTGATCCAGCTGCTCATGGACCGGAGCGTGCGCGACGAGCAGCTCAAGCGGGTCAATCCCAAGCTGCTGGCCGGGAGCGCGCTGGCCGACGGCCTGGCACGGGAGTACACCCTCAACGAGATCGCCATCATCACCCGGGCGGGGCCGGCGCGCCTGCTCGGGCTCACGCACAAGGGCCATCTCGGCGCGGGCGCCGAGGCGGACGTGACGATCTACAACCGCGAGCCCGACCTGGCGACCATGTTCTCGACGCCGCGCTACGTGATCAAGGGCGGAGCCCTGGTCGTCGAGGAGGGACATTTGCGGCGCGCGCCCACGGGGCGGCGCCTCCGAGTCGCGCCCGGATACGATAACGCGGTGCTTCGCGACCTGCGCCGCCACTTCGAGCGCTACTCGACCGTGGCCTTCGACAACTATCCCGTCGCCGACCTCCCCGGCGATCCGGTGGCTACGGGGTGAGGCGGCCATGAACATCCGCGACACGTTCATCGAGGAGACCTTCGCCGAAGCGTTCACCATGCGGGTGGCGCGGATCATCGTCACCGCCCGGAGCGAGCGCTGGGCCCGCGAGGCGGCGCTCAAGCTCACCGGGTTCGCGACATCGGTGATCGGGTGCAAGGTCGAAGCCGGGATCGAGCGCCAGCTGCCCGAGACCGAGACGCCGGACGGCCGCCCGGGGCTCAGCGTCCTCATGATGACCATGGGCAAGGACGATCTGCCGAAGCGGCTCATCGAGCGCATCGGCCAGACGGTGCTCACCTGCCCCACCACGGCCTGCTTCGATGGGCTGCCTGCCGCCCCCGACCGCCTGGGCGTGGGGTCGGCGCTCCGCTTCTTCGGCGACGGATTTCAGGCGAGCAAGGTGATCGGCGGGGAGCGGTTCTGGCGGATTCCGGTGATGGAAGGCGAGTTCGTGGTGCAGGAGAAGTTCGGCATGATCAAGGGCGTGGGCGGCGGGAACTTTCTCATTCTCGCGCGGGACGCCGACGCCGCGCTTCGCGCCGCCGAAGCCGCGGTGGACGCGATGGCCGGTTACCCCGGCGTCATCCTGCCGTTCCCGGGCGGCGTGGTCCGGAGCGGCAGCAAGGTCGGCTCGCGACGGATCAAGAGCATGATCGCCTCGACCAACGACGCCTACTGTCCCACCCTCCGCGCCATCACGGCCACGGCGCTGCCGGACTCGGTCAACTCGGTGCTCGAGATCGTCGTCAACGGCACCGACGCCGACGCCATCGCCGGCGCGATGCGGCTCGGCATCGGCGCGGCCTGCCGGGAGGGCGTGGTCTCGATCTCGGCGGGCAACTACGGCGGCAAGCTCGGCCCCCATCACTTCCACCTCCGCAAGATCATGGACGGCGCGGCGTGAGCGGACTCCAGGTGAAGCTGCGCGGCGAGCTGGACCCGGGCACGGATTGCTCGGCGGTGCTGGCCGGCGCATGGACTGGACTCAACGCAGCCGACCTGGCACGGCGGCCGATCTCGATCGCGGGACGGGGCCCGGTCTCGCTCGGCGACCTGGGAACCGTGAGCGGAGAGCCCGACGGCAGCATCCGCTTCGTGGGCGACTGGCGCGGCGCCTCCCGCCTCGGTGCGGGGCTGACGGAAGGCGTGGTGGTGATCGAGGGTGATGTCGGCGACGAAGTCGGACTGGGCATGGCCGGCGGGAGCATCGACGTACGGGGCAACGCGGGCGATCGCGCGGGCGCGGCCGCGCCCGAGGCGCGCCGCGGGATGACCGGCGGCGAGCTG
>DATEJD010000187.1:0-6661 GCA_035278325.1 Gemmatimonadales bacterium
ATCACCTTCCTCGACACGCCGGGCCACCAGGCCTTCACGGCCATGCGCGCCCGCGGCGCGCAGGTGACCGACATCGTCGTCCTGGTGGTGGCGGCCGACGACCAGGTCATGCCGCAGACCGTCGAGGCCATCAGCCACGCCAAGAACGCCGGCGTGCCGATCATCGTCGCGATCAACAAGATCGACCTGCCCTCGGCCAACGTGCAGAAGGTCAAGCAGGACCTGCTGCAGCACAACGTCGTCCTCGAAGAGTACGGCGGCAAGGTGCTTTCGGCCGAGATCTCGGCCAAGAAGGGCACCGGGATCGACAACCTGCTCGAGCAGATCCTGCTCCAGGCGGAGATCCTCGACCTCAAGGCCAATCCCGAGGGCAAGGGCCACGGCGCCGTGCTCGAGGCCACGCTCGATCCGGGCAAGGGACCCCTGGCCACCATTCTGGTCCAGAAGGGCACCCTGCGCGGCGGTGACAACTTCATCTGCGGCAAGTTCTCCGGCCGGGTGCGCGCGCTCTACGACGAGCGCGGCAAGACGGTCAAGGAGGCCGGCCCCTCGATTCCGGTGCAGATCCTCGGCTTCGAGGGCGTGCCCGCGGCGGGCGACACCTTCGCGGTCGTCACCGACGCCAACGAGGCGCGCGAGATCGCGCAGAAGCGGCAGCGGCTCGAGCGCGAGGCGCAGAATCGCCGCAGCCAGAAGGGCACCAGCCTCGAGGACTTCAGCCGCGCGCTCAAGGAGGGCGGCGTGGCCGCGCTCCGGATCATCATCAAGGCCGACCAGGGCGGCCCGGCGGAGGCCTTGGCCGACGCCCTCGCCCAGCTCAGCACCAACGAGGTCCGGGTGGACGTGGTCCACCGGGGCGTCGGCGCCATCAGCGAGAGCGACGTGCTGCTGGCCAAGGCGTCGGGCGCCATCATCCTCGGCTTCCACGTGCGCCCCGACTCCAACGCGCGCGCCGCGGCCGAGCGGGAGCAGGTGGATGTGCGGACCTACCGCATCATCTACGAAGCGGTGGAGGACGTCCGGAACGCGCTCGAGGGCCTGCTCAAGCCCGAGGAGAAGGAAGTGGTGCTGGGCGAGGCCGAAGTGCTGCAGCTCTTCAAGGTGAGCAAGGTCGGCACCATCGCCGGCTGCATCGTGCGGAGCGGCACCATCCAGCGCACCGCCAAGGCGCGCATCACCCGCGACGGCACGACGGTGTACACCGGCTCGCTGGCGAGCCTCAAGCGGTTCAAGGACGACGTGCGCGAGGTCCGCGAGGGGCTCGAGTGCGGCATCGGGGTCGAGAACTTCAACGACCTCAAGGTGGGCGACCGCATCGAGTCGTTCCGAATGGAGGAGGTCAAGCGGACCCTGCAGCCCGCCGCCGAAGGGGCGGGGTCGAGGGCCTGAGCTCGGCGGCGACGGGCGACGTCCTGTGGTGATCGGGGTTCAGGTCTGGGAGCTGCACCTGCCGGGGTGCCACTCGCTCAAGGAAAAGCGGGGAACCCTGAAGCCGCTCACGGCGGTGCTCAGGCAGCGGCTCAACGTCTCGGTGGCGGAGACCGGCCACCAGGATCTGTGGCAGCGGGCGGAGATCGCCTGCGCGGCGGTGGGGACGGCGCGCCCGGTGGTCGAGGAGACCCTGCGCGCCGCGGATCGGGCGGTCGAGGCCACCGATGGGATTCGGATCATGGACACGATGACGGTGTGGCGATGAAGTCGTCCAGGCGCCGCCCCGAGCAGGTGGCCGAGACGCTGCGGCAGGTGATCACCGAAGGGCTCGCGCGCGAGGTCCGCGATCCGCGGGTCGGCTTCGTGACCGTGACCGGCGTCCTGGTCACCTCCGATCTTTCGCACGCGCGCGTCATGGTGAGCGTGCCGGGCGAGGACGCCGATCGCGACCGCGCGCTCGAAGGGCTGCGAAGCGCGGCGGGGTTCCTTCGGAGCCGCGCGGCGCGGGCCCTGGCGACCCGGACCGTGCCCGAGCTCCACTTCGAGCTCGACCTGGGGCTCGCGCATGCGGCCCGGATCAACGAGCTGCTCGAGGGCCTCAAGCGGGAGGAGCCCAGCTGATCGGCGCCGTGCTGGTCGACAAGCCGGCGGGGCTCACCTCGCACGACGTGGTGCAGCGGGTGCGGCGGGTGTTGGCGACCCGGGCCGTGGGCCACACCGGGACGCTCGATCCGTTCGCCACCGGGCTCCTGGTGGCCTTGGTGGGTCGAGCCACCCGGCTGGCGCGGTTCGTCGAGGCCGAGCCCAAGGAGTATCTGGCCACGGCCCGGCTCGGGGTGGCCACCGACACCGACGATCTCACGGGTGCACCGCTCGGTCCGGCGGTCGAGGTTGGGCATCTGGATGAGGACGCCGTGCGGGACGCGCTGGCGACGTTCGTCGGGGAGCAGAGCCAGCGGCCGCCGCGCTACTCGGCCAAGCACGTGGATGGCGAGCGGAGCTACCGGCTGGCCCGTCGAGGCAAAGGCGTGGACCCCGCCGAGGCAGCGGTGACGGTGCACCGGGCCGAGCTGGTCCGGTGGTCGGCTCCCGACGCGACGTTCCGCGTCACGGTGAGCCCCGGCACTTATGTGCGGGCCATCGCGCGCGACCTGGGACAGCGGCTGGGCGTCGGCGCGCACCTGACGATGCTCCGCCGCGAAGCCATCGGGGCGCTGAGCGTGGACGACGCCGTTCCGCTCGAGCGGCTCACGCCGGCCGCGCTGCTTCCAGTGCGGGCGGTGCTTCGGCACCTGCCAGCCGTGGAGCTGGACGAGCCGGCTCGGGAGGCCGTGAGCCACGGCCGATCGGTACCGGCCGCCAACGGCCCCGAGGGGCATGTGGCGCTGCTCCACGCGGGTGAGGTGGTGGCGGTGGCACAGGGCGCCGACGGCTGGCTCCGCCCGGCCGTGGTGCTGGGCTCGGCGTGACCAGCGGGCTGCCGCCGCTCCCGCGCGGGAGCACCGTGACCGTCGGCTCGTTCGACGGGGTACACCTCGGTCACCAGGCGGTGCTGCGCGAGATCGCGCGCCGCGCCGAGGCGGCGGGGCGGGTGAGCGTGCTGGTCACCTTCGAGCCGCATCCGCTCGAGGTGGTGAACCCGCAGGCCGCCCCGCCGCTGCTCACGACCGACCCGGAGCGGCGCGAGATCCTGGCCCAGCTGCCGCTCGACTACGTGCTGCTGGTGCGGTTCGACCGGCGCCTCGCGTCGCTCAGCCCCGAGGACTTCGTCGACCAGGTGCTGCTCGAGCAGTGCCAGATGCGGGAGCTGGTGATCGGGCACGATCACGGGTTCGGCCGGGGCCGGAGCGGCGACGTGGATACCCTCCGCCGGCTGGGCGCGCTCCGCGGGTTCGAGGTGGACGTGGTGGAGGTGGTGGACGTCGGCGAGCAGCACGTGTCCAGCTCGCGGATCCGGCGGGCGGTGGCCGGCGGCGATCTCGCCACGGCCGCCCGCATGCTGGGGCGCCCCTATCAGGTGAGCGGGCGGGTGGGGCAGGGCGAGCGCCGGGGGCGGCAGATCGGCGTCCCGACGATCAACCTGACCGACATCCCGCCCCAGAAGCTGCTGCCGCCCGATGGCGTGTACGCCGTGCGCGTCGAGTGGCGCGGCGGGCGGGCGGAAGGAATGATGAATCAGGGGCCCAAGCCCACGTTCCAGGATGGCCGGCGCAGCCTCGAGGCGCATCTCTTCGATTTCGATGGGAATCTGTACGGCGAGTGGGTGCGCATCGAGTGGGTCGAGCGCCTGCGCGACGTGCAGCGGTTCCCCTCGGTGGAAGCGCTCAAGCAGCAGTTGGACCGTGACCGAACCCGGGCGCGGGCGGTGTTCGCCGCGGCCGGTCCGGCGTCGAGCCGGAAACCCCAGCCCGAGACTCTGAACTGACGATGTTCGACTCCATTCGATCCCGCGTGATCGTGATCGCGCTGCTCACCATCGGCTCGATCTATTTCCTGTTTCCCCGGACCGTGACGATCCGGGAGCCTGGCGCCAACGGGGTCATGCGCGACACGTCCATCACGCGAGTGCCGCTCAAGCGCGGCCTGGACCTCCAGGGCGGCATGCACCTGGCCCTGGAGCTGGACCAGTCGAAGCAGGTCTCGTCCGATCCCAAGCGGGATATCGACCTGGCGCTCACGGTGCTGCGCAAGCGGATCGACGAGTTCGGCGTGGAAGAGCCGCTGATCCAGAAGGCGGGCGATACCCGGATCGTGGTCGAGCTCGCCGGCATCACCCAGCCCGGCCGCGCCAAGGCGATCGTGCAACGGAGCGCGTTCCTCGAGTTCCGCATCACCGACAAGACCAACGCGCTGGAGAAGGCGCTGCCGGCGATGGACCGCACGCTCCGAGGCCTCGGCATCAAGGGCGACACCAGCCGCGGGAAGCCGTCGGCCGTCGAGCAGCTCCTGGGCGACACCGGGAAGAAAGCGGACACCGCCAGGAAGGCGGACACGACGAAGAAGGCCGCCACCGCGAAGACCGGCGGCAAGGAGACCGGGAAGCCGGCCGGGAAGGCGCCTGCCAAGCCGGCCTCGAAGGACACCGCGGCGGTCGATTCCGGCGCGGTCGCCGGCGGCATCCTCGAGGGTCTGATCCAGCCGGCCGGCGCCGTCGCCGGCACCAGCACGCCCGGCGAGTACGTCGTGCCCGAGCCGGCGTTCCCCCGGGTGGACAGTCTGCTCAACATCCCCCAGGTGGCCCGGCAGCTGCCCCGCGGCCTGGTGTTCCGCTGGTCGTCCGCGCCCACCAGCATCGGGGTGCAGCCCTATCGCTTCCTGTACGTGCTCGACGACCGGCCGATCGTGACCGGTGCCAACCTGGAGGATGCGCAGGCGACCATCGATCAGCTCACCCAGGGCGCCATCGTCACCTTCCAGCTCGACCGGGCCGGCGGCCGGAAGTTCGGCGAGGAGACGGGCCGCCACGTGGGCGACTTCATGGCCATCCTGCTCGATGGCCGCGTGCAGGGCCGCCCGCCCGTCATCCAGAGTCGGATCGGCCGGAACGGACAGATCACCCTCGGCAACAAGAGCCTGCAGGAAGCGCAGGACCTGGCGCTCACGCTCAAGGCGGGCGCGCTCCCGATCCCGCTCAAGATCGTCGAGGAGCGCCAGGTCGGGGCCAGCCTCGGCGCCGACTCGATCAAGGACGGCATCACCGCCGGCGTGGTCGGCACGGCGATGGTGGTGCTCATCATGCTGGTGTTCTACCGGCTGAGCGGCGCGCTGGCCGTGCTGGCGCTGGCGCTCTACATCCTGTTCACGCTCGGCGGCCTCTCGATGATCGACGCCACCCTGACCCTGCCCGGGCTCGCGGGCATCGTCCTCTCGGTCGGCATAGCGGTGGACGCGAACGTGCTGATCTTCGAGCGCATCAGGGAGGAGCTGGTGCACGGGAAGACCGTGCGGCTCGCGATCGACGAGGGATTCAAGCACGCCATGAACGCCATCATCGACTCCAACGTCAGCACGGTGTTGACCGCGCTCTTCCTGTTCCAGTTCGGCACCGGACCGGTCAAGGGCTTCGCGGTCACGCTCATCATGGGCATCGCGGCCTCGATGATCACCGCCGTGTTCGTCACGCGCACCTTCTTCATGATCTGGCTGCAGCGGCGGCCGACCATGGCAACCCTGAGCATCTGACATGCTGCGACTCTTCGCCAACGCCAAGTACGACTTCATCTCGGTCCGGCGCTACGCCTACGCGGTCACGGCGCTCTTCATTCTGCCCGGTCTGCTGCTGCTGCTCGTGCGCGGGCTCAACTACAGCATCGAGTTCACCGGCGGCACGCTGATTCAGGTGCAGAGCAAGGGCCAGGTGGACGTGGGCGCGATCCGGGGCGGCCTCGACCGGCAAGGCATCCACGGCGCCGAGATCCAGAACTTCGGGGCGCCCAACGAGTTCGTGGTCCGGGCTCGGGTGGCCAAGCCCGGCACCGACGCCAACGACACCCAGGCGACCGCCAACGCGGTGCGCGATGCCCTCACCAGCGTGCTCGGCGCGGGCAACTTCACCGTCACCCGGACCGAGGCCGTCGGACCGAAGGTCGGTGGCGAGCTCCGCACCAAGGCCTTCCTCGCGATCTTCCTCTCGTTCTTCGCGGTGCTGGCGTATCTCGCCTACCGGTTCGAGTGGCGATTCGGGCTGGCCGCCGTCATCGCGACCGCGCACGATATCGTCGCCACCATCGCCTTCATCGCCATGCTGCACCTCGAGGTGAGCCTGACGGTGGTGGCGGCGGTGCTCTCGATGGTGGGCTACTCGCTCAACGACACGATCATCATCTTCGACCGCGTGCGTGAGAACCTGAAGAAGCACAAGAAGGAAAGCTTCGAGCAGATCCTCAACCGCTCCGTCAACGAGACCCTGCCGCGGAGCGTGCTGACCCACGGCACTACGCTCTCCTCGCTCATCGCGCTGATCATCTTCGGCGGGGAAGTCATCCGGCCGTTCGCCCTGGTCATGTTCTTCGGGGTGTTCACCGGGACGTTCTCGTCCATCTATATCGCCTCGCCAGTCCTCATGGCGATCGAGAAGCGCTGGCCGGGCCAGCTCGCGAAGGGCCATCTGGCGCCCCAGGCCGCGCCCCCGGCGCCCCCGGTGCAGGGCGGCGGGCGGAAGACGGCGCCGGTGGGGTGAGCTCGAGAGGCCGGGGCCGGGAGTCACCCTGAGCGAAGCGAAGGGGGCATG
>DATEJD010000188.1:0-2250 GCA_035278325.1 Gemmatimonadales bacterium
CACTACGACCGCTCGCTGGACGACGTGCGCACCAAGGTGAGCTACGACCTGGAGTACATCCGCCGCCAGAGCCTGCGCGAGGACCTGCGCATCATGCTCAAGACCATCCCCGTCGTCCTCCTCCGCCGCGGCGGGTGGTGATCCACCCGCACTGTTGCGCCCGAGCATCAGCCCCGCAAAATTCGCGAGATACCGGCCGGTAGCCTGCCGATTGTCATCGACCAAGCGATTGGCTGACAACGTGTTGTACATCACGGCCCCGCCGGTGTGGCGCGGAACAGGCATTGCTGGAAGCAGCGGGCGCGCCGACCTATGTTTGAAGGTGGTCTTCCCCAGGTGAAACCGAGCGGCCATGCCCGAGCTTTCCGTGGTGGCACCACTGTACAACGAATCGCAGAACGTCCAGCCGCTGGTTGACTGGATCCTCGAGGCGTTGTCCGACTATGCGGGCAGCTTCGAGGTGATCCTGGTCGACGACGGCAGCCGGGACGATACCTGGGAGCGCATCGCCGCCGCGGCGGCAGCGCACCCCCAGGTGCACGGGCTCCGCCTCGGTCGCAACGTCGGTCAGACCGCCGCCATGATGGCCGGCTTCGATCACGCGAAAGGCCGAGTCGTGGTGAGCCTCGACGGCGACCTCCAGAACGATCCGCGTGACATCCCGATGCTCGTGGCCAAGCTCGACGAGGGATACGATCTCGTCTGCGGGTGGCGCCAGCGCCGCCAGGACAAGCTGATCCTCCGGAAGGTGCCCTCGTGGGTCGCCAACCGGATCATTCGACGGCTGACCGGCGTACCGATCACCGACAACGGCTGCTCGCTCAAGGCGTACCGGCGCGACCTGCTGGATCGCATCTCGCTCTACGCCGAGCAGCATCGCTTCATCCCCGCCTTGTCGGCCAGCGTGGGTGCGCGAATCACAGAGCTTCCGGTGCGGCATCATGCGCGGCGATTCGGCGAGAGCAAGTACGGCATCAGCCGGACCGTCAAGGTCATGGTGGATCTGATCACGCTCAAGATGATTACGACCTTCCGCTCCCGGCCCCTGGTGGGCTTCGTGGCGGCCTCGCTGCCCCTGATAGCCGCCGCGCTGGCGTTCGCGCTGGCGTGGATCTGGGCGGCCACCCACTTCGAGCGGCTCGGGGCCGACGCGGTGGTCTTCCCCGGCGCGGCCCTGCTCTGGCTGGCCGCCGCGTTCTATCTCGCCATGCTCGGGTTGGTCGCCGAGGTGGCGCTCAACAGCGAGCGCGAGAGCGCCCGCGAGATCCCGACCGCCTGGGAGGTAGGTTGATCATGTCCGCCGAGGGCACCCTCATGGAACCGACCGTCCAGCGCTCGCCTGCCGCCGATGTGCGGCTGGTCTCGGTGATCGTTCCCGTCGTCGAGCGCGCCGACGACCTGCTCGCGCTGTACCGGTCCTTCGCGGAGGAGCTCGACCGGCGCGGCGAGGAGCACGAGTTCCTGTTCGTGTTCGATGGCGGCTTCACGCCGCCGCCGGACCTCGTGGCCCTGAGCCGGGAGCGCGAGTCGGTGCGGCTGCTCTCCTTCGCCCGGACCTTCGGCGAGACCGCCGCCCTCCGGCTCGGCATCGAGCGGAGCCGCGGCGACGTGATCCTGACGCTGCCGGCGTACTTCCAGGTGCAGCCGGCCGGCGTGTCGGGACTGCTGGACGCGGTGCAGACCGGCGCCGACATGGCGGTGGCAAGCCGCTCGCCGCGCGTGGACAGCTGGCTCAACCGGCTCCAGTCGCGGGCCTTTCATCGCATGATCGCAGGCTTGACCGATCGGCGGTTCCACGACATCGCGTGTGGCGTGCGGCTCATTCGCCGGCCGGTGGCGGAGGCACTGCCCCTGTACGGCGACCTGCACCGCTTCCTCCCGGCGCTGGCGCTGCGCGAGGGGTACCGGGTGGCCGAGGTGCCGGTGCCCCAGCATCCCAGCGACGCGCGCACGCGGGTGTACCGGCCGGGGGTGTACGTCCGCCGCCTGCTCGATATCGCGGCGTTCTTCTTCCTCGCCAAGTTTACCGAGAAGCCGCTCCGGTTCTTCGGACTCGTGGGCTCGGTATTCTTCGGCCTGGGCGCCTTGACCAGCCTGGTGCTGCTGGTCGAGCGACTGGCGGGGCAGCGCATCGCCGATCGCCCCCTGCTGCTTCTGGCTGTGTTGCTCATCGCGCTGGGCGTGCAGCTCATGGGCCTGGGCCTGGTGGGCGAGATCATCGTGCACCTCAGGTCGCCGCACCGCCGGGCT
>DATEJD010000189.1:0-3468 GCA_035278325.1 Gemmatimonadales bacterium
CATGCCCCCTTCGCTTCGCTCAGGGTGACTCCCGCTCAGGGCGACTCCCGCTGAGTACTCCCAAAGTTGACCTCGAACAAGCCGCCGCTAGCGCGACGGCTGCGTGCCGGGCGAGGCGGTGAACGCACCGCGCACCACCAGCTCCTTACCCTCGTCGGACGGATCCGACACCTCGAATCCCACCGCCTCGAGCTCGAACCGGCCCTCGATGATGCCCGGCTCGGACCGGGTGACCGTCAGCGTCCCGCTCCGGGCGTGAAACGCGCCGGTGGGCCGGGTGGGCGAGCCGGTCACGACCAGGGCCTGGACGCCCCGATCGCCGGCCGTCGCCAGCGGGTAGACTCCCGCCTCGAGTCGACCACCGCCCTGCCGAGTGAAGATGACGGCGCCGGCAGACGACTCGGCGCCCAGCGAGAGGACGAACGGAGCCCGGGCCGCCTCGGGCGCTCCGGACCCGAACTCGGCGGCTCCCCGCATGGTGATGGTCCGGGCCCCGGTGGTCCGTGCCTCAAACCAGGACGACTTGGGCGCGGAGGCCGCGAGCGTCATGGTCAGGAGGTAGAGCCCGAGGGTGGGCAGCATGGGCTTGGCGTTCATGTTCCGGTCTCCGGTCGCGGTCCTGGTTTGCCGCCCTCGGCCGGGCGGCCCTGAGGGTGGTGGCTTCGCGAGGGTATACGCAGATCGTGCGGTGGGCGTCTCACCGTGGGGCGAGGGTCGCTGGCTGCGCAGATCACACGGGGAACGTCTCAGAGGAGGGATCGCTGGCCCTTCACCACGAAGGCACGAAGGGCACGAAGGACTCCGGACGCCTCCAGAGCTCCTCTCATTCCGCTCCAGAAGAGTTCGTCGCCTGAGTTTTTGGGAGGTGCGGGGGGCCACCATCTTTGAGGGGTGGAAGGGCGGGGCACCCACAAACATTTATGGAGCGCGTCCCACTCGGCATGAGAGGAGCGTCAGGGGATACGGAGTCCTTCGTGTCCTTCGTGCCTTCGTGGTGAAGGGCCAGCGATCTCGACGGTCACCGATCCAAGGGGCGATCTCAACGGGGCGATCTCAACGTCACTCCCACGTCACCCGGTAGCGGCACACCTTGCCGCCCTTGGCCCGACATTCCTCCTCCACGATCTTCACGCCCTTGACCCCGCACATCTCGAGCGCCTTCCGGTACCAGCCTACCACGGTGAGGCAATCGGGGGCGCTGAACGTTTCCGCGTCGTAGGTGGTGAACACGCCCTCCCTGGGCCCCATCGGGGTGTACTCCCGCCGCCCGGTCTCGTAGTAGAGCGAGTAGAAGGAGGGCGACTTGGCCAGGAAGGCGTGGGCGTCACCCTTGGTCAGGTAGCCGCCGTGCACGGTGGAGAGATTCTTCTCCGCCGACGCCGCTCCGAGCCGCTCGAAGAACTCCGCCTTGCCGCCGCCCAGCACGCGGACGATGGCGTCGTCCAGGGCCTTGCCCAGGTCGAACGGATACCAGTTGGAGGTGAACAGCATCCTGAGCGTGCGCTGGTCGCCCTCGGGCATGGACTTGAGCACCCGCTCGAGCCCTTCTTTGCCAAAGTTCTCCTGCACGAACGACAGCCGCGACTTGAGCACGGCCCCCTTGATCTGCTGCACGCGGTCTCCGGGAAATGGCCTCCAACGTTGGACCGAGGCCCGCGCGCGCGCAAGTCGGGGCGACGGTACCTTTGTCGGGTGAACTCCGCTCGACCTTCCGGCGCGCTCGTGTCGGGCCCCATCACCCTGGCCGACTCGGCGCTGCTCACCGACCTCTACGAGCTGACCATGGCCGCCGCCTTCTTCGCCGAGGGCATCGGCGGCCGGGCCACCTTCAGCCTGTTCGCGCGGCGGCTGCCGTCCGACCGCGGGTTCCTGGTGGCGGCGGGCCTCGAGGATGCGCTCGAGTATCTCCGGGCGTTCCGCTTCAGCGAGACGGCGATCGCGTATCTCGACTCGCTCGGGCGGTTCCCGCCCGACTTCCTCGATCATCTCCGTCGGGTGCGGTTCACGGGCGAGGTGCGCGCGGTGCCCGAAGGCGCCGTGCTGTTCGCCGACGAGCCCCTGCTCGAGGTCACGGCTCCGATCCTCGAGGCGCAGGTGGTCGAGACCGCGATGCTCAACCTGGTCCACGCGCAGACGGTGCTCGCCAGTAAGGCCGCGCGCTCGGTGCTCGCGGCGAAGGGACGCCATCTGGCCGAGTTCGGCCTCCGCCGGACCCACGGCATCGATGCCGGTCTCAAGGCCTCGCGCGCCGCGCTGCTCGCGGGGTTCGACTCCACCAGCAACGTGCTCGCGGGCCGCACCTGGGGACTGCCGCTGTCCGGCACGATGGCGCACTCGTTCGTGACCGCGTTTGCCAGCGAGGACGAGGCGTTCAGGGCCTACGCCCGATCGTTCCCCGATGCCGCCGTGCTGCTGCTCGACACCTACGATACGGTGGCGGCCGCGCGGAAGGCGGTCGAGGTGGCGCGCGAACTGGCCGCGGGCGGTCATCACCTGGCGGGCGTGCGACTGGACAGCGGCAACCTCGCGACGCTGAGCCGGGCAGTGCGGACGATACTCGACGGCGGCGGATGTCCCGAGGTGAAGATCCTGGTGAGCGGCGGCCTGGACGAGCACGACGTGGCGGCGCTGCTGGCCGCGGGCGCGCCGATCGACGGGTTCGGCATCGGCACCCGCCTCACCACCTCGGCCGACGCGCCGTCGTTGGACCTGGTCTACAAGCTGGTGCGCTACGACGGGCGGGACGTGCTCAAGCTGAGCGAGGGCAAGCGGACCTGGGTGGGACCCAAGCAGGTGATCCGCCACCTCGGCGCCGACGGGCGGCTCGCGGGCGACACGCTGGCGCTGGCGGACGAGCCGGTGCCAGCCGGAGCGACGGGGCTGCTCGAGGCGGTGATGCGAGGGGGCGAGCTCAGCCGCCCGCACCCGCAGCTGTCGGAGATCCGCGAGCGCTGCGCGGCGCAGCTCGCGACGCTGCCGGATGGCCTGCGCCGGCTGACCGCCGCCGAGCCGTACGCGCCGGTGCCGAGCAAGACGTTGCGGGAGCGACAGAAGGTGGCGGAGCGCCGGGTGAGCGGGTCGGGGGCTAGGGCATGATGTGAGTCACCCTGAGCGGGAGTCACCCTGAGCGAAGCGAAGGGGGCATGCGTTTGGGCATGCCCCCTTTAGATCGTCCTGGTGGCTCCGTGGCCGGGAGACTTGGTGCGGCCGTTCACGAAAGGCACGAAGGACACGAAGGACTCCTTGCCGCATTAACTCTCCTCTCATTCCGCGTGGGAGGAGATCGTCCTGATGTTTTTGGTGGGGAAGGGGCGGGCACCCCAAATCACAGTCGCGATCTCACCAGACTCGGCATGAGAGGAGCCTGAAGAGGCACGGAGTCCTTCGTGTCCTTCGTGCCTTTCGTGAACGGCCGCACCAAGTCTCCCGGCCACGGAGCCACCGGACGATCTAAAGGGGGCATGAGCC
>DATEJD010000190.1:0-7247 GCA_035278325.1 Gemmatimonadales bacterium
CCCGTGCACCGGTCCGCCGGCGACGGGGAGCTCGGCGGGCGCGCCGTCCCAGCCGGGCCCGCGGATCTGCAGGTGGCAGGCGCCCGCGACGGCGCGCAGCACCGCGTAGCGATGGGGGTACTGCCCCGACCCGACGAAGCTCGCGTCGCACACGAGCTCCGCGGGCGCGGAGTGGGCCGGGCGGTCGCGCGCCGGATCGACGCCTTGTGGCAGGAACCGCACCTCCGGCACACCCGCGGCGCGGTAGCGCTCGACCTGGCCCGGGCTGGTGACGTACATGCTGCCGACCAGCCGAGCCAGCGCCAGCACCTGCGGCCTGGGCGGGAGGTCGAAATACCAGAAGGCCGCCCGGCGGCCCCGCAAGAGCGCGCGGAGCTCCGCCTCGCCGGCCAGGATCGCATGGCGGGTGAGCATCACGAAGTCGGGATCGTACGACTCGGCGGCGTACCGGATGGCCCTCGGCGCGAACGGTCCCGCGTAGCGGGTCCAGGTCACCACGTTCACCAGCCGGCAGTCGTGCCCCAGCTCGCGCGCCGCGCGCGCGATCGACGTTTCCGTCTTGCGGGCGCCTCCCGCGCCCAGGACCACGACTCGCATGCGCCAAGTATAACGGTCCGATGCGCGTCGCCCTGCTGACCTCCGCCAACGGCTGGCGCGGCTCCGGTGTGAGCTACGCCAAGCTGGCGCGCGGCCTGAGCGAGCGCGGGCACACGGCGCTGCTGGTGACCGCGGCCGACAAGCTGACCCGCCGGCTCAAGGACGAGGGGCTCGAGGTGACCCAGATTCCCGGGCGCGACACCGGACCGATCGAGGTCTGGTCGCTCCGGCGCGCCCTCGCCTCCGTCCGGGCGCAGGCCGTCGTGGTGGACACGCCGCGCGACGTCCGGCTGTCGTTCTATGCCACGCTGCTCCACCGGGCGCGCATCGTCTACCGCTACAACCTCAACTACCGCCGGCCCCGGACCCATCTCATGGACCGGGTGTATCTGAGCCGCGTCGCCGCCTGCATCTATCAGTCGAAGTACATCCACGACGACGCGGTGCGCCACGCGCACTGGATGCGGCGCATCGCCTCGTACCAGGTGCCCAACGGCTACGACACCGCGCGGTACTCGCCCAAGCCCGACGCCGCCCGCGCCTTCCGCGCGCGCTACGGCATCGAGCCGGCGGCCCGCGTGGTCCTGAGCGCGGCCAAGCTCACCCGGAACAAGGGGCAGGAGGTGGCCATCCACGCGCTCACCCGGCTCCACCGGCAGGGCATGAACGTGGTGTACGTGGTGTGCGGAGACGGCCACCGCGAGAGCGAGCTCAGCTCGATGGCGGCCGGCCTCAAGCTGCCGACCGTGTTTACCGGCCTGCTCGGCACCCGCGATATGATCGCGGGCTACAACGCGGCCGACCTGGTGGTCCACCCGTCGCTGCAGGAGATCTTCCCCAACGCGGTCGGCGAGGCGATGGCGTGCGGGCGGCCGGTGGTCGCGGCGGACGCGGGTGGAACCGCCGAGCTGGTGGGACGCGACGGGACCGCGGGCTTGCTGGTGCCGCCCGCGGACGCCGGCGCGCTTGCCGACGCCGTTCAGCTGCTGCTGGGCGATCCCGCCCGCCTGAAATCGCTCGGCAATGCCGCCCGCCGGCGGATCGAGTCCGACTTCCCGGTCTCGCGCATGGTCACCGGCTACGAGCGCGCGCTCGCCGAGGTGATTGGCGTCGGTGGATGAGGTCCGCTGGTTCGCCTCCAATGCCTACACGGCGCTGGTCGTGTCGTGGCTCCGGGAGCATGGGCTCGTTGTGGCCACCGATGGCGACCGACCGGCCCGGGTGGCGCTCGCGATGTCGGGCCTCGCGGCCGAGGAGGCGTGGCGCTTCTCGCGGCGGCACGGGGCACGGTTCATCGTCTACCTCTGGGATCTGCCGCCGGTGGGCACCGGGTGGGGACGGGCCGATCCGGTCTGGTGGGTGGGCGGGAGGTTTCTTCGGCTGCCGCGGCCCTGGGGTGGGTACCGGCGCCGCCGCGGCTACTACAGCCGGCTGCGCTATATCTCCGCTCGGGCCGATGCGGTGTGGGGCGCGAGCACGCTGACGTGTGACACCATCGCCGAGCGGTTCGGCGTGCGGGCGGAGCGGCTGCCCTACTGCTACGACTCCAACCGCTTCCGTCCCAGGCCGCCCGACGCGCCGCGGGCCGATCCTCCGATTCTCCTCACCGTGTCGCGGCTGCGCCAGCACAAGAACCAGGCGGCCGTGCTCGAGGCCGCAGCCAGGCTCGGGCAGCCGGTGCGGGTGCGGCTCATCGGCCGCGGGGAAGAGGCGGGCGCGCTCGCCGCGCTGGCCCGCCGACTGAACGTGACCTGCACCGTCGAAACGTCCGCCGATGATGCGACCGTGGACCGGGCCTATCACGAGGCCACGGTCGCGGTCTGCCCCAGCCGGTTCGAGGGCTTCGGGCTCACGCCTATCGAGGCCGTGGCGTCGGGCGTACCCACGGTCGCGTCGGACATTCCACCGCACCGTGAGTTCGCGGGCCCGGCCGTTCGGCTGGTCCCGGTGGACGACGTGCCCGCGCTCGCCACGGCCATCGGAGCGGCCCTGAATGCACCGCCCGCCGATCCCGCGCTCATCGCCGATCTCACTATTCCGGCGGCGGGGGCGAGACTCCTGTCAGCCCTTCGTCCGTTCCTGGGATAGATTAGGGCATGTCCCCCCACCTGCTGCTGGCGTACGACTTTCCCCCGATCGGCGGCGGCATCGCGCGCTGGATGGCCGAGCTGGCCAAACGCTATCCCGCGGGTTCGCTGGTGGTCTCGACCGGCCAGTCGGGCGATTCGTCCGACGTCGATGCGAGCTTCCCGAACCGGGTCGACCGCCTCGGGATCTCCTCGCGCCGGCTCCGCACGATTCAGGGCATCCTGCTCTGGTCGCGCCGCGTGGCGGTGCTCACGCGCTCGACCGACGCCGAGTTCATCTGGTGCGGCAACATCAAGCCCGCCGCGTATCCCGCCAAGTGGACCATGGAGCGCACCGGCGTGCCGTACGGGATCCTGCTCCACGGCGGCGACCTCCTGATCCTGCAGCATCAGATTCATCAGTCGGCGGTCAAGCGGACCGCGGCTGCCGCGCTGCTCTCGTCGGCGGCGGTGCTGGTCGCCAACAGCGAGTGGACTCGCGACCGCTGCCTCACCGTGCTGAGCGAGCTCGAGATCGACGTGCCCGCCGACCGGGTGCGGGTGGTGCCGCTGGGCGCGGACCCCGCCTTCTTCCGTCCCGGCATCGACACCCGCGACGTGCGGGCGCGCTACGGCCTGGAGGACGGACGCTGGCTCGTGTCGGTCGCGCGCCTCACCCGGCACAAGGGGATCGACACGGCGCTCAAGGCGCTCGCCCGCCTGCGCCGGCACTATCCCGACCTGCGCTACGCGGTGGTCGGCTCGGGCGAGGAGCGCGAGGCATTGGAGATGGAGGCGCGCGAGCTCGGCGTGGCCGACCGGGTGCGGTTCCTCACCGACGTTCCCGACCGTGACCTGCCGGCCCTCTACAACTGCGCCGAGATCTATCTCGGCGTATCCCGCCTGATGGAGCAGCGGGTGGAAGGGTTCGGGATCTCGCTGGCGGAAGCGTCTGCCTGCGGTATCCCGGTCATCGCCGGACGGAGCGGAGGAATCCCGGCGGCGGTGCGCGACGGCGAGACCGGTCTGCTGGTGGACGCCGACGGCGCGGACGCGGTCGTGGAGGCGGTGAGCGGTCTGCTTGGCGATCCAGGCCTTCGGGCCCGACTGGGCGCGGCGGGCAGGCGCGCGGTGGAGAGCCACTACAACTGGGATCGCGTCACGGCCGATCTCCGGCGGATCGGCCACGAGCTTGGCGCCGCCGCCAGGCAGGCGGCCAGCTGATGTCCTCGATGGCGGCCACCGGCGCGTCCGAAGAGTACGACCGCCAATATCGGGTGTGGGTCGAGCGCCAGGGCCCGCGGGCGCTCGACCTCGACTGGCGTCTGACCCACCTGCTGTGGCGGCACCGCGCGCTGCTCCGCCGCTACTCGCCCGAGGGCAAGCGGGTGCTCGATTTCGGCTGCATGGACGGCATCTTCACGCTCAAGCTGCAGCAGCTGGGCGGCGAGGCCGTGGGCTACGACATCTCACCCGCGGCCATCGCCCAGGCCAAGCGGTTCCGCGGCGCGGCCGCGCGTCCTGTCTTCACCACCGTGCCGCCGGGACCCGGGCAGTTCGATCGCATCTACTGCCAGGAGGTGATCGAGCACGTGGAGGACGATTCGGGGCTGGTGGGCGAGCTGGTGAGCTATCTCGCGCCCGGCGGGTCGGTGGTGGGAACGACGCCGGTGGGCAGCGACTTCTGGGATCCCGACCACAAGCGCGCGTACGACGAGGGACTCCTGATGCGGGCGCTGGCGCCCTGGGGCCGGGTACGCCTGCATCGCTACTACCGGAGCCCGCTGCGCAACTTCGTGCCGGTGCGGCAGACCGGCGCGGCGGTGTTCATCTTCGAGGTTACGCCGCCGTCTCCTCCGGGCGCACGCTGATCGCGGCCGTGGGGCAGCCCAGCACGTAGCTGCCCTGGAGCGGCGACCAGGTCTGAATCGGCGTCACCACTTCCGCCTTCCCGCGCGCGTCCAGCCGGAACACCTTGGGCGCCTGCACCACGCAGGTGCCGCATCCCACGCAACGCTGGGCGTCCACCAGCACCCGCAGGCGCCGGGTCGGGTGCATGCCGCGCTCGATCTGATGCAGGTCGCGTCCCAGGCGCTCCAGCGTGTCGGCGGTGGCGCGGTAGCCGGCCTCGATCAGCTCGGGCGTCTTGTCGAACTCGAACATCGAGATGTGCTCGACCCGGGGCTGCACCAGGATGAGCGGCGGCCCGTTCCAGTCGCGGAGCTGATCCTCGATCTGGGTCTGCATCACGATCTCGAGGCCGCGGATGTAGGTGGCCGCGAATCCCTCGGTCTCGTGCGCCTGCCGCGCCACGCTGGTGGCCGCCACGTTGATGGCGATGATGGGTCCGCTGCCGAGCGACGCCGCGAGCCGCACCGGGAGATTCTCCACCACCGCCCCGTCCACGTACGCGCGGCCGTCGATGATGCGCGGTGGGAAGATGCCGGGGAGCGCGCAGGAGGCCGTCACCGCGTCGGCGACGCGGGCGTCCAGCAGACCCGGCAACCCCCACATCACCTGCATGCCGGAATGGAGATCGGTGGTGTTGACGAGGAGGCGGCGCTGGAGCTGGCGGAAGGTGGTGTCGCCGACCAGGTCGTTGACCAGGCTCTCGAGCGGCTCCCGCCGGTAGAGCGCCGGGGCGAGGAGGCGCCGGATCGCGACGTCCACCCGCGCGACCTGGAACACGTCCCGTCGGCGCACCTTGAGCGCCCGCGCCTCCATCTGCCGCGGCGTGGCGCCTGCCGCCCACGAGGCACCGATCAGCGAGCCGATGCTCGACCCCACCACCAGGCTCGGCACGAGGCCGCGCTCTTCCAGCGCGCGCAGCACGCCGATGTGGGCCAGCCCTTTGAGGCCGCCGCCGCTCAGCACCAGGGTGAAAGGTCGGTCCGGGTTCACTCGCTTGCCCCGGTTCGGGTGAGGTGCGTAACCTTCGCCCTCGTAAGGTGCAAGAATCATGCGCCGCCCGCCGTGCGGTCCGACGGTGCAAGGCTGTGCGCGGTTCCCGCCTGGCAGGGTAACCCACGTCACGGGACGACTATGGCTCGAGGGGTGCTGGGAGAGCGCCTGCACCGCGACCGACTGTTTCAGCTCGGGGTCGCGCTGGTGGCCCTCGTGGTGGCGGCCGCGGTGCTCGCGCCCTGGCTGGCCCCCTATGATCCGCTCCGGGGCGACCTGCGAAATGCCTATCTCGTGGGCCCCGGCGGGCGGTTCCTGCTGGGCACCGACACCCAGGGCCGCGACGTGCTCAGCCGGGTGCTCTACGGCGCCCGCATCTCGCTCTCGGTGGGGCTCGTCTCGCAGACGGTTGCGGTCACACTCGGCGTGGCGCTCGGGTTGATCGCCGGATACTACGGCCGGTGGGTGGACGCCGTGGTGATGCGGCTGGCCGACGTGACCCTCGCCTTTCCGACCCTGCTGCTCCTCATCGCCGTCGCGGCGGCGGTCCGGCCGTCGCTCCTCGTGATCTTCCTCGTGATCGGCGTCGTCGGGTGGGCCGGAATGGCTCGCCTGGTGCGTGGTCAGGTCCTGGTGCTGAAACGCTCGGAGTACGTGGTGGCGGCGCGCGCGCTGGGGGCGCGGGACCGCCGTGTCCTCCTGCGACACCTGCTGCCCAACGTGAGGACGCAGGTCATCGTCGCCGCCACGCTCGGCATCGCGGGAGCCATCATGGCCGAGGCGGCGCTCTCGTTCGTGGGCTTGGGGGCACAGCCGCCTACGCCGAGCTGGGGCGCCATGGTCGCCGATGGCCGGGACTTCCTCCGGGTGGCCCCCTGGGTGTCGTTTGCTCCCGGCATCGCGATCGGGCTGGCCGTCCTCGGCTTCAACCTGGTGGGTGACGGCCTCCGCGAGGTCTACGATCCCGAGCTCCGGCAGGAACGCTGAGCGATGTCTCTCCCAGCGGCGACCTCGTCGGTTCCCTCATCGTTCGATGTGGCGGCGCTCCGTCAGGCGGAGTTTCCCTGGGCGGACGAGACGGTGTACCTGAACCACGCCAGCATCGGGCCGCTGCCGGAGCGCACCCGGTTGGCCCTCGAGGCCTTCAATCGCCGCCGGGCCACTCCGTTCCGGCTTCCCGACCGCGACCTGTTCGCTACGCTCACCGACGCACGGCGGCTCATTGCCCAGCTGGTCGCCGCCACGCCCGAGGAGATCGGGCTCACGGTCAACACCAGCTTCGGCCTCGGTGTCATCGCACGCGCCTTGCCGCTGGCGCCCGGCGACGTGGTGGTGGTGAGCGACCGGGAGTTTCCGGCCAACGTGTATCCCTGGATCCGGCTCCGGGAGCAGGGCATCACCGTGGAGCTGATCCCCACGACCTCGGCCGGATGGCCCGACGAGGCCCGGCTGCTGGAGCGGGTTCAGGACCCGCGGGTGCGGGCGCTGGCGGTCTCGCTGGTGCAGTTCAGCAACGGCTACTGCGTCGATCTCGCGGCCTTGAGCGCGGCCACCCGGCGGACCGGCGCGTACCTGGTGGTCGATGCCATCCAGGCCGTAGGTCAGGTGCCGATGGACCTGGAGCGGACGCCGGTGGACGTTCTGGCCTGCGGCGGGCAGAAATGGCTGCTCTCGCCCTGGGGG
>DATEJD010000191.1:0-4867 GCA_035278325.1 Gemmatimonadales bacterium
CGCTGCCACCGACGCATGCGCTCCGCCATGGTCCGGCTGAAGAGGTCGGGCGCCACCCGGTAATAGTCGTGCCGGTCACCCGGGCGGCAGACCCGCTCGAGCACGCCTACTTCGGCCAGCCGCCGTGCGTTCGTGCTCACACTGGCCTTGCTCACGCCGAGCGCGCCGGCGAGCTGGTCGAGCGATCGGGGGTCATCGCTCACCAGCAGGTACCCGAAGATGCGACCCGAGATGTGCGGCTGCCCCTCGGCCTCGAAGATGAGCCCCATTCGGTCGGTGAAGCGGATCGTGGCGGAATCCATGGTGCTCCCGGAGCCTTTGGTGCCGTCTGTGTCCACAGAGCGTTTCATACATTCAATACGTACTAAACGTTGGCTGGCGGCAAGTCGTGGGTCGGACGGGAGTCACCCTGAGCGAAGCGAAGGGGGCAGGCGTTGAGGCATGCCCCCTTCACTCCGTTCAGGGTGACTCCCGCCCGTCCGACCGTCCCGCCGTATTGCGCCCGAGGGCCGAACCTGAAGATGTTTGGGAACGCAAATGGACGGCCTCGTTCGGGCCGCGGCCCGATGCTTGGCTGTTCATGCACTTCTCCTCCGATCCATTCCCGGTCTCACCCAATGGGCGATCCGCGCCGACGCCCGACTCGAGGTCAGTGGCGCGACGGTTGACGCATATCGGGAGGCAGACCATGCCATCGCGCAAGCGCTACCAGCTGGACCGGGTGACGGTCGAGCCCGGTGACTCGCGGCCCGCCACCTGGACGTTCGCTGGCGACCCCGTCGCGGGGACCGAGCAGTCGTACCTGGTCATCGACCGGAACTTTCCCTCGCTCAACGTCTGGAACTTCATGGTCCGGATTCCCAAGGCCCGGGGCGAGCGGCTGGAGGTCCGGCCCCGGACCACACCGAACCTCAAGGTCTGGGCGGAGCTCACCGATCGCTCGCTCACCTTCGCCCGCGCCACCAAGGGCGAGGCCCGCGGCCGATGGTATTGTCAGGTCGCGCTCGCGGACCCGACCGGCGGGCGGAGCAGGGACGTGGTGCGAGGAGACGAGCGCGACCGGCTGCCGCCCTGGTTCGACCCGCTGCGCGGGCGTATGCGGCTCAAGCACAACGTCCGGCCGACCCGGGGCACCGACGGCGACTCGCTCGTGGTGCTGGTGGCGGCCGACGATCACGCGGCGATGATCCGGTTGTTCTTCGCGACCAAGGTGTGGGTGCTGAAGGAGGGCATCACGCTGGCCTGAGCGGGGCCGACACGCTGCCGGCCCGGATGCGTAGGAGACCTGATGCGGAGGTTGCTCGCGCTGCTGCTCGCGCTGGTGGCGGGCGCCGCGGCCTGCGGAGGCCCGGTGCGGGGGGCCGGTCCGACCCACGTCGCGCCGTGGCTCCGCGCCGACCGCCAGCGCTGCCTCATCCCGCGCGACCTGCGCGAAAACATGGAAGCCATGGCCCAGCGGTGCGCCGAGGCGTTCGTCCGCGACAACGGATACACCGAGGCGCCGGCGCAGGACTCCACCCGCTGGGTCCGCGAGCGGGATGACGATCCCGCGTGGCCTCGCGTGCTCGCCAGGCGAAGCGGGACCCTCGCGCCGAGCGCCAGCAGCGTGCAATGCAGCATGCGGGAGTGCGTCGTGCTGTTCCAGGTCCATCGGCCGATGCTGTCCTGCGCCTACCGCGCCGTCCGCATGACCCAGGTGTTCACCCGGATCCGGATGTCGCCCGGCGGTATCCGCGACATTCGCTGTCACGAGCGCCAGGTCTAGCGCCACCTCCCTCGCCCGCTCCGATCCCGCTGTCCACCTCCCACGGGTGCCGCCGGGCCACGCCAGGCGGGAGGAGGGCTCGACGCCGGGAAACCGGCGGAGGGTCCAGCCCGTCAGGACTGGGGCCAACCTGTCCGTCTCGTACGCTTACCGCCAGAGGATGCACCGCATGTCACTCTCTGCAGACTCCGTCGCCCGCCGGATCGTTCTGGTGCTTTGCCTGATCGTGCCGCTTGCTCCTATGCGCGTTTCTGCGCAGGAGCGGGTCGACACCGCCGAGTTCGCGGCCCGGCGCGCTCGGCTGCTGGCTGGTATTCCCGATGGCATCGCGATCATCCTGGGCGGCGAGGAGCACAGCTATCCGGTCCGCTTCCGCCAATCGCCCGATCTCTATTACCTCACCGGGCTCGAGGAGCCGGGCGTCATTCTGGTCCTCAACGGGGTGACCAGGAAGGCCGCGATCTTCGCCCTCAAGCGCCCCAAGTTCGGGGCGCCGGAGCCGACGCCCGACCTGAGGGACATCGACCAGCCGGTCCAGCGATACGGCCTCCCGGTACAGCCGCTGGAGAGCTTCTTCACCTTCCTGAGCTTCGCGGCGGGGAACCCGGCCGTGCAGAAGCTCTACGTGCAGCTGAGCCCGCCGGACGATCTGCTCTATTCGCGCGGGGAGGCCCGCGCCGCCAACGCCATTGCGATGGAGCACCCGGTGCTGGGCCACACGCCGGCGCCCACCCAGGCGATCGACCGGATCCGCGCGGCCGTGCCGCACATCGCGCTCACGGACGTGAGCCCCAAGCTCGACGAGCTCCGCTGGGTCAAGTCGCGCTACGAGATCGAGCGTCTCCGCGAGGCCGGCCGCATCGGCGCGGCCGCCGTGGCGGAGGCCATCAAGGGCACCCGGCCGGGCATGTACGAATACGAGATCGCCGCGGCCGCGCAGTACGTGAACACGCGCCTGGGTGCGCGGGGTGACGCCTTTCCGCCGATCGTCCCCTCGGGGCCGCTCGCGCCGATCGTCCACTACATGGACAACACGAGGCAAATGCAGGCAGGTGAGCTGGTATACATGGACTATGGCTCGGACTGGCAGTACTACACGTCCGACATCACCCGCACCTGGCCGGTGTCCGGACGCTTCACGGCGGAACAGGAGAAGATGTACCGCTGCGTGCTCGACGCGCGGAACGCGATCATCGCCGCGATGAAGCCGGGGGCCACCATCGCGTCACTTCAGGACGTGGCCGCCGCGGCCTATTCTAAGCACGGCTATCGGAAGGAATTCGAGGCAACGGGGCGATACATCGGACACTTTGTCGGCATTGCGGTACACGACGTGATCGGCATCTCGGGACCGGGGGCCCAGAAGCCGTTCGTGGCGGGAACGGTCTTCAACGTCGAGCCGATTCTCGAGATTCCCGACCGCAAGATCCACATCCGGCTCGAGGACACCGTGATCGTGACCGAGAACGGCGCGGAGAACGTCACCGCCGGGGTTCCGGCCGACGTGGAGTCGCTCTACGCGCTCATCCGCCAGCGGGGCGTCAATGCGATGGCCGTAGGAGCGCCTACCCGATAGACGCACGAAAGACCGGGCCCCGCGCCTGCGGCGTCCAAATGGAGAGGAGAGGTGGCTCCCGAGGCCGTACTGCTTGGCCGCGACCCCGGGAACCGGGTACTGCGGGGTACTGCGGTACTGCCAGAGGATTGGATGCGAGACGAGTGAAAAGGGTTGCGCATCCCGCGTCCACGATCACAATTGCTAGATTTGGGCCATGCGCGAAGCCCGCCTTCGGCCCGAATTCGCACACCTCTACCCTGGACTGACACCCGGACGCTGGGAGCCGGCCTCGCGCATCGCCGAGGCGGTCCTGGCCAACGTGCTGCTGCACCAGATGGGCGAGGCGCCCCAGCAAGGACGACTGGACGAAGCCCACTTCGAGTTCCGAGGGGGCGCCGAGGCCGAGCGAGCGGCCCGCAACCACCGACGGTCCGACTCCTGACCCGTGCCGCCGAGGCTTCCGTGACCGATCTGCGCTATCCTATCGGGCCGTTTTCCTACGACGGCCAGATGACCGACGCGCGCCGCGCGAGCTGCATCGCGCGCATCGCGGCGGCGCCGGGCCGGCTCCGGGCCGCCGTCACCGGGCTCGACGAGGGCCAGCTTGACACGCCATATCGTCCCGGCGGCTGGACCGTGCGCCAAGTCGTCCATCACGTGCCGGACAGCCATCTCAACGCCTACACCCGGATCCGGCTCGCGCTCACCGAGGACACACCGACCATCAAGCCCTACGAGGAAGGCCGCTGGGCCGAGCTACCCGATGCGCGGACGCTGCCGGTGGACATCTCCCTCCGGCTCCTGGAGTCGCTCCACGCCCGCTGGGTCCCGCTGCTCGAGCGCCTCACCGCGGCCGATGGCGCGCGTCCCCTCCGCCATCCGGAGCACGGCCGGATCATGACCGTGGACGAGCTGATCGCGCTCTACGCCTGGCACGGCGACCATCACACGGCGCACGTCGCAGCCCTGCGCGACCGGATGGGATGGCACTGAGCGACCCGCACTTTTCGTCATCATCGATGCGAGCTGCTGGCGGCATCGTCGCCGTGAGGCTCGCCCGAACCACCCCTTGCTGAGGTCGACCGCATGACGCCCGGCGCGACCATGGAAACCCAAGTGCCCGAGCGCGTAACTCCTCTGGAGCTCGCCCCGACCGAATTTCGGCGCCTGGGGCACGAGCTGGTGGACCAGATCGGCGATTTCCTGGAATCGCTTCGCAACCGCTCGGTCACCAGCGGCGAGAGCCCGGCCGAGATTCGCGCCCTGCTGGGCCGCGTGCCGCTGCCGGAGCGCGGCACCGCGGCGGCGGCCCTGCTCCCGGACACGGCCAAGCTGTTGTTCGAGCACTCGCTGTTCAACGGCCATCCCCGGTTCATGGGGTACATTACGTCCTCGGCCGCGCCGCTGGGGATGCTGGCGGATCTGCTGGCCGCGGCGGTCAATCCGAACGTCGGGGGCTGGGAGCTCTCGCCGATGGCATCGGAGATCGAGGCGCAGACGGTGCGCTGGGTGGCGGAGCTGGTGGGGTATCCCACCGATTGCGG
>DATEJD010000192.1:0-9408 GCA_035278325.1 Gemmatimonadales bacterium
GTTTTGTGGCGGTTCGGCCCCACCCGCTCGAACGCTCCGCCACCCGCCTGCGAGCCCCGACCTCAATTGCTCTAACCGGTTCTCACGATTATCCTTTCGCCCGGCCGCCCACCCGGGGTCCGGCCAGGATCACGCTCTCCGGGGGACCGAAGCGACGTGAAGCTGTTGGGTGCGCTGGAGAAGCCGTTCTACGCCGCGGTCAATCCGCTGGTGAGCCGGCTGATCCGGGCCGGCGTGCGGCCGAACACCATCACCACGATCGGCACGGGCCTCGTGCTGGTGTCGGCCCTGGCCTTCGCGCTGGGACACGTGCGGCTGGGCGGCCTCCTGCTCCTGGTGAGCGGCATCGCCGACACCCTGGATGGCCAGGTCGCGCGCGGCGGTGCCATGGCCACGAAGTTCGGCGCCTTCTACGACTCCACCCTCGATCGGGTGGGCGATGGCGCGACCTTCATCGGCATCGGCGCCTTCTTCCTGACCGCCCCCGACGTGGCCTACCGGGTCGCCGCCGCGATCGCGTGTATGATCGCCATCCTGAGCTCGCTCCTGGTGAGCTACGCCCGGGCGCGGGCCGAAGGGCTGGGCATCGACTGCAAGGTCGGCATCGCGCAACGGGCCGAGCGGATCCTGCTGGTGGGGTTGTTCTCCCTGGTGGCCGGGGCTGGGCCGCACGCCCTCCTGCTCGAGGCCATCGTGGCGCTGCTCGCCGCGGCGTCGATCGTCACGGTGGTGCAGCGGTTCGTGTACGTGTACCAGCATGCCGACGCGCCGACAGAGGCGTCCCGCGCGCGGGACGCCGCGGTGCCGCTCGACACTCTCGCGAAAGGACGTTAGCACGTGGCTGATCAGACCGCCCGGCGCATCGCGCCGGCCAAGGGGAAACTGGGTGTGCTCTGCGTCGGGCTCGGCGCCGTGGCGACGACGTTCATCGCCGGGGTCGAGAACGTGCGCCGCGGCGCCGCCAAGCCCATCGGATCGCTCACCCAGATGGGGACGATCCGGCTCGGCAAGCGGACCGAGGGCCGGGCCCCGCTGATCCGGGATTTCGTCCCCCTCGCGGATCTGAAGGACCTCGTGTTCGGCGCCTGGGACCCGGTGCCCGACGACGCCTACGCCGCCGCCCGCCACGCGGGCGTGCTGGACCGCCACGAGCACCTGGAGCCCATCGCCGACTTCCTCAAGGCCATCAAGCCCATGCCGGCGGTGTTCGACCAGAACTACGTGAAGCGGCTCGAGGGCAAGAACGTCAAGACCGGCAAGACCAAGCGCGAGCTGGCCGAGGCGCTCCGGAAGGACATCCGCGATTTCAAGGCCAAGCACGGGTGCGACCGCCTGGTGATCGTCTGGTGCGCGTCCACCGAGATCTTCATCAGCCCGGGGCCCACCCACTGGACGCTCGACGCGTTCGAGCAGGCGATGGACGCGAACGACCCCAGCATCGCGCCGTCCATGCTCTACGCCTACGCCGCGATCCAGGAAGGCGTCCCGTTCGCCAACGGCGCGCCCAACCTGACCTGCGACTTCCCCGCCATGGAAGGGCTGGCCAAGTCCAAGCGGGTCGCCATCGGCGGCAAGGACTTCAAGACCGGCCAGACCATGGTCAAGACCGTGCTCTCGCCGATGTTCAAGGCCCGCATGCTGGGCGTCTCGGGCTGGTACTCCACCAACATCCTGGGCAACCGGGACGGCGAGGTGCTGGACGATCCCGAGAGCTTCAAGACCAAGGAAGAGTCCAAGCTCGGCGTGCTGGAGTACATCCTGCAGCCGCAGCTCTACCCCGAGCTCTACGGCGAGATGTACCACAAGGTGCGGATCAACTACTACCCGCCGCGGGGTGACAACAAGGAAGGCTGGGACAACATCGACATCTTCGGGTGGCTGGGCTACCCGATGCAGATCAAGGTCGATTTTCTCTGCCGCGACTCGATCCTGGCGGCGCCGCTGGTGCTCGACCTGGCGCTGTTCTTCGACCTGGCCCAGCGGGCCGGCCTGAGCGGCATCCAGGAGTGGCTCTCGTTCTACTTCAAGAGCCCGCAGGTGGCCCCCGGCCTCTATCCCGAGCACGACCTCTTCATCCAGCAGACCAAGCTGAAGAACACGCTGCGGTACCTGATGGGTGAGGAGCAGATCACGCATCTCGGGATCGAGTATTACCAGGAGGACTGAACGGTGAGCGGTGAGCGGGAACGGAGTCACCCTGAACGCAGTGAAGGGGCATGACCGAACGCATGGCCCCTTCGCGGAGTTTACCCTGGGCGCAGCCAGGGCTCAGGGTGACGCTCCTCCCGCTTACCGCTCACCAGGACGGAGCTAGACATAGATGAAGTACTTCCACCGCACCCACCTGTCGCCCGACGCCGTGCTGGCGCGCGCCGCGCAGTTCTTCGGGAGCCGGCTCTCGCCGGTCGAAGAGCAGCCCCGGCGGCGCCGGTTCACCGGCGCCATCGGCCAGGTCGGCGTCACCGTTCAGGCCGACGGCGGCCACTACACACTGGTGACGGTCGAGACCAACCAGGTGGGCGAGAGCGAGGCCGACAAGCTGGCCAAGCGCTTTCTGACGGTGGTACACACGATGGCCGAGCCGACGCATCGTCCGATCGGGGCCTACTAGTTTCTCCCGCGCATTGCCTGCACGCTTGACCGCTCTTTCGAGGAGGCGTTTCCTGATGACCCGTTTCCGCTCGGCGCTCCGCCGTGCCGTTCCCGCCATCGTACCGGTGCTGCTGGCGCTCGCGGCCCTGCCGCTCGCCGGCCTGCTCGCCGCGCAGCAGGAGCCTGCCGCGAGTCATACCGGCGGCGGTGAAGCCGCGCTGGTGCTGCCGCCGCTCGATACGGCCACGTTCCTCGGCGGCATCAACGGCCGCACGCTGCTGCTCTTCGGTCTCATTGTGTGCGCGCTGGGCCTGGGCTTCGGGCTCATGATCTATCGCCAGCTCAAGACCATGGCGGTGCACCGCTCCATGCTCGAGGTATCCGAGCTGATCTACGAGACCTGCAAGACCTACCTCCAGACCCAGGGCCGCTTCCTCCTGCTGCTGTGGGTCTTCATCGGGATCGCGGTGGCGGTGTACTTCGGCAAGCTGGCGACCACGATCGACCCGGCGACGGGCGCCGAGGTCCACGGATTCCCGCTGAGCCGGGTGGTGATCATCCTGCTGTTCAGCCTGATCGGCATGGCGGGAAGCTACGCGGTGGCGTGGTTCGGCATCCGGGTCAACACCTTCGCCAACTCCCGCGCGGCGTTCGCGAGCCTCCGTGGCAAGCCGTATCCCTGCTATGCCATCCCGCTCAAGGCGGGGATGAGCATCGGCATGCTGCTCATCAGCGTCGAGCTGGTGCTGATGCTGGCGATCCTGCTGTTCGTCCCCGGCGAGTACGCCGGCCCGTGCTTCATCGGCTTCGCCATCGGCGAGTCGCTCGGCGCGGCCGCGCTCCGGGTGGCGGGCGGCATTTTCACCAAGATCGCCGACATCGGCGCCGACCTCATGAAGATCGTGTTCAAGATCAAGGAGGACGACGCCCGGAACCCCGGCGTGATCGCCGACTGCACCGGCGACAACGCGGGCGACTCGGTGGGCCCCTCGGCCGACGGGTTCGAGACCTACGGCGTCACCGGCGTGGCGCTCATCTCATTCATCCTGTTGGCGGTCACCAGCAAGGAAGTCCAGGTCCAGCTGCTGGTCTGGATCTTCGCCATGCGCATCATGATGGTGATCGCGGCGGTGCTGTCGTACTACATCAACGAGGCCGTGGCGCGGAGCAAGTACGAGAACGCGGCGAAGATGAACTACGAGGCGCCGCTCACCTCGCTCGTGTGGCTCACCTCGATCGTCTCGGTGGCGCTGACCTACGTGGTCACCTATCTCCTGATCCCCGACCTCGGCGGCGACCCGACGCTCTGGTGGAAGCTCTCGACCGTGATCACCTGCGGCACGCTCGCGGGCGCCATCATCCCCGAGCTGGTCAAGGTGTTCACCTCGGTGGACAGCCGGCACGTGCGCGAGGTGGTCACCAGCTCGCGCGAGGGCGGCGCGTCGCTCAACATCCTGTCGGGCTTCGTGGCCGGCAACTTCAGCGCGTTCTGGCTCGGTCTCGCCATCCTGTCGCTCATGGCCATCGCGTACGGCGTGAGCACGCTCGGCCTCGGGAGCCTGATGCTGGCGCCGGCCGTGTTCGCCTTCGGCCTGGTGGCGTTCGGCTTCCTCGGCATGGGGCCCGTGACCATCGCGGTCGACTCCTACGGCCCGGTGACCGACAACGCCCAGTCGGTGTACGAGCTCTCGACCATCGAGCAGCTCCCCGGCATTGAGCAGGAGATCCAGCGCGACTTCGGGTTCCGGCCCGAGTTCGAGGCGGCCAAGCAGCACCTCGAGGAGAACGACGGCGCCGGCAACACGTTCAAGGCTACGGCCAAGCCGGTGCTGATCGGCACCGCCGTGGTCGGGGCCACGACGATGATCTTCTCGATCATCGTCGCGCTGACCCAGGGGCTCCAGCCGGAGCTCCTGAGCAATCTCTCGATCCTGCACCCGCCGTTCCTGCTCGGGCTCATCACCGGCGGCGCGGTGATCTACTGGTTCACCGGCGCGTCGACGCAGGCGGTCACCACCGGCGCCTACCGCGCGGTCGAGTTCATCAAGGCCAACATCAAGCTCGAGGGCACCACCAAGGCCTCGGTGAGCGACAGCAAGAAGGTGGTCGGGATCTGCACCCAGTACGCCCAGAAGGGGATGTTCAACATCTTCCTGACCGTGTTCTTCGCGACGCTGGCCTTCGCGTTCGTCGAGCCGTATTACTTCATCGGGTATCTCATCTCGATCGCGCTGTTCGGGCTGTACCAGGCCATCTTCATGGCCAACGCCGGCGGCGCGTGGGACAACGCGAAGAAGATCGTGGAGACTGAGCTCAAGGCGAAGGGCACCGAGCTGCACGCGGCGACGGTCGTCGGCGACACGGTCGGCGATCCCTTCAAGGACACCAGCTCGGTGGCACTCAACCCGATCATCAAGTTCACCACGCTGTTCGGGCTGCTGGCGGTGGAGCTCGCGGTCTCGCTCACCAAGGAGCAGGGCTCCGCACTGAGCCACATTCTGGCCGCGCTGTTCCTGGCCGTAGCGCTCTACTTCGTGCACCGGTCGTTCTACGGGATGCGGATCGAGGCGCCGGCCGCCGAGGTGCCGAGCCGGCAGGCGGTGGCGGTGAAAGCGTAGGGCTGGCCGCGGTCCGGGCGCAGGCACCCGGGCTCTACGAGTCACCCTGAACGCAGTGAAGGGGGCATGCCCGAACGCATGCCCCCTTCGCTTTGCTCAGGGTGACTCCGATGTATCTTCGAGACGTCCCCCCACCGCCACCATCGTCCTTCGGAGCTCCGATGGCCGACCCGATCGCGCGCCGCGAGTTCATCAACCACGTCGCGGTGCTGGGCGCCGCGGCGGCCGGCCGGATATCGGCGCCGCCCGTCGCGCCGGCCTCCGAGTCTACGCCGCTCACGCCACCGCCGGCACGTCCGCCCCAGCCCTTCGACCTCGAGGAGATCACCGTCGCCGACCTGCAGTCCGGCATGGCGTCGGGTCGCTATACCTCACGCGGCGTCGTCGAGCAGTATCTCGCTCGGATCGCCGCCATGGACCGGGCGGGTCCGTCGCTCCACTCGATCATCGAGACCAATCCCGAGGCGCTCGACCTCGCCGAGCAGCTCGATCGCGAGCGCGGGTCCAAGGGCGCGCGCGGGCTGCTGCACGGAATTCCGGTCCTGCTCAAGGACAACATCGACACGGCCGACCGGATGACCACCACGGCCGGCTCCCTGGCGCTCGAGGGATCGATCGCCCCGCGCGACTCGCACGTGGCCGCGCGTCTCCGTGCGGCCGGCGCGGTCCTGCTGGCCAAGACCAACATGAGCGAGTGGGCCAACATCCGGTCCAACCGCTCGTCCAGCGGCTGGAGCGCGCGCGGGGGACAGTGCCGCAATCCCTTCGTGCTCGACCGCAACCCCTGCGGCTCGAGCTCGGGCTCGGCGGCCGCCGTCTCGGCGAACTTCGGCGCGGTGGCCGTGGGCACCGAGACCGACGGCTCGATCGTGTGTCCTGCTTCCGCCAACGGGGTCGTGGGCATCAAGCCGACCGTAGGGCTGGTGAGCCGGGCCGGCATCATCCCCATCTCGCACACCCAGGACACCGCCGGACCGCTGTGCCGCTCCGTGGCCGATGCCGCCGCGGTGCTCTCGGTGTTGGCGGGCGCCGATCCGCGCGACTCGGCCACCGCCGCGTCATCGGGGCACGTGGAGACGGACTACACCGCCTTCCTCAAGAAGGATGGGCTCCGGGGCGCGCGGATCGGCGTGGCGCGCGCCAAGTTCTTCGGCTACAGCGACGCGACCGACAAGCTCGCCGAGGACGCCATCGAGGTGCTGCGCCGCGAAGGCGCGGTGGTGATCGACCCGGCCGACGTTCGCCACGCCGGCGAGTACGACGCGGCCGAGCTCGAAGTTCTGCTCTACGAGCTCAAGTCCGATCTCAACGCCTACCTTTCGGCGCTTCCCCCCGGCGCCCGCATCCGCACCCTGGCCGAGGCCATTGCGTTCAACGAGCGGGAGCGCGAGCGCGAGATGCCGTACTTCGGGCAGGAGCTGTTCGTGCAGGCGGAGGCCAAGGGCCCGCTGAGCTCGCCCGCATATCGCAAGGCCCTGGCGACCTGCCGCCGCCTGGCGCGGGTGGAGGGCCTCGACCTGGTCATCGCCAGGCATCGACTCGACGCGATCGTCGCGCCCACCGGCAATCCGGCCTGGCCCACGGACCTGGTGAACGGCGATCACTTCACGGGCTCGAGCTCCACGCCGGCCGCCGTCGCGCGCTATCCCAGCGTGAGCGTGCCGATGGGCTACGCCTGGGGACTGCCGGTGAACCTTTCCTTCTTCGGGCGCGCGTGGAGCGAGCCGACGTTGATCCGTCTGGCCTATGCGTTCGAGCAGATAACTATGCATCGGAAGGCCCCAAAGTTCCTTCCCACGCTCGCTTGACTCTCCCCCCGCGGGTAGGGATTTTCCACGCCGGAACGCGCACCCTCCAACCGGGACCCGCATGGCCGTCACCAGTACCCTCGCCTCCGATCCGGCCGCCCGGGCCGGGTTGTCGCGGGAACAACTCCTCGATCTCTACTATTGGATGCGCCTGACCCGGTCGCTCGAAGAGCGACTGGTCAATCTCTATCGTCAGACCAAGGTCGTGGGCGGCCTGTTCCGGTCACTGGGCCAGGAAGCCTGCGCCGTGGGCACGGCCTACGCGCTCCGGCCGGAGGACGTGCTCTCGCCACTCATCCGCAATCTCGGCTCGATGCTGGTCAAGGGCGCCACCCCGCTCGAGGTCTTGCGCCAGTACATGGCCAAGGGCGACTCGCCCACCCGCGGACGCGAGCTCAACATCCACTTCGGCGATGTCGAAGAGCGGAACTTCATCGGCCAGATCTCGCATCTCGGCGATATGGTGCCGGTCATGGCCGGCGTGACGCTGTCCTTCAAGCTCCGGAAGGAGCCGCGGGTCGGCCTGGTCTACGTGGGCGATGGCGCCACCTCCACCGGCGCCTTCCACGAGGGCATCAACTTCGCCGCGGTGCAGGGGTGCCCGCTCGTCGTGATCGTCGAGAACAACCGCTACGCCTACTCCACGCCAACGGCCAAGCAGTGCGCCGCCGAGCGGCTGGCCGACAAAGCCGCCGGCTACGGCATCCCCGGCGTGCGGGCGGACGGCAACGACGTGATCGCGGCCTACGAGGTGACCCGCGACGCGGTGGCGCGGGCCCGCCGCGGCGAAGGGGTGACCCTGATCGAGCTGATGACCTATCGCCGCAAGGGACACGCGGAGCACGACAACCAGTCGTACGTGCCCGCCGGCGAGATCGAGCGCTGGGCTCGGGAGAACGACCCGCTCGACCGCTACGTCCGGCGGCTCACCGGCACGGAAGGCGTGGCTGGCGCCGAGCTCGAGGCCATCGACACGCGGGTGCAGGCGGAGATCGACGACGCGACCGACGTCGCCGAGAAGTCGCCGCCGCCCGAGCCGCGCGACTGCCTGCTGGGCGTGTACGCCGATCCGCCCGAGGCGCCGGCCCTCTGGTACCGGGCCGGCATTCGGACCGCCGTAGACCGGCACGAGCGGCCGTCGAGCTGGGGGACGCTCGATGCCGACTGAGGCGACCTACCTCGAGGCCATCCGCCAGGGCCTGTTCGAGGAGATGGATCGCGACCCCAGCGTGTTCTGCATGGGTGAGGACATCGGCGCGTACGGCGGCGCCTTCAAGGTCACCGAGGGACTGCTCGGCCGCTTCGGCGCCGAGCGGGTGATCGACACGCCCATCAGTGAGACCGGCTTCGTCGGCGCGGCCGCCGGCGCGGCCCACATGGGCATGCGGCCCGTGTGCGAGATGCAGTTCATCGACTTCGTCTCCTGCGCCTACAGCATCCTCACCAACTACGTGGCCACCGCGCGGTACCGCGCGTTCCTCCCGTGCCCGATGGTGGTGCGCGGCCCGAGCGGCGGCTACGTGCGGGGCGGCCCGTTCCACTCGCAGAACCCCGAGGCGGCGTTCCTCCACACGCCGGGGATCAAGATCGTCTATCCCGCCACGGCCGGCGATGCCAAAGGCCTGATCAAGAGCGCCATCCGCGACGACGACTGCGTGCTCTTCTTCGAGCACAAGTATCTCTATCGCCGCATCAAGGAGGAGCTGCCGCAGGGCGATCACCTGGTGCCCATCGGCAAGGCGCGGCTGGCGCGGGAGGGGCGGGACCTGAGCATCATCACCTACGCGGCCACGGTGTGGAAGTCGCTCGAGGCGGCCGAGCAGCTCGAGCGGGAGGACGGCCTCTCGGTGGAGGTGCTTGATCTGCGCTCGCTCTCGCCGATGGACGACGAGGCCATCCTCGCCACCGTGAAGAAGACCAACCGGGTGCTCATCGTGCACGAGGACACCGTGACGGGCGGCATCGCCGGCGAGATCACGGCCCGGATCAACGAGCTGGCGTTCGAGTGGCTGGACGCGCCGGTGCGGCGGGTGGCCGCGCACGACGTGCCGCTCCCCTACGCGCCGCAGCTCGAGGACTTCGTGCTGCCGCAGACCCCGGACATCGTGCGGGCCGCGCGCTGGCTCGCGGCGTACTAGCTGGAGACCGACCATGGCCAAGATTGACGTGATCATGCCGCAGATGGGCGAGTCCATCGCCGAAGGCACGCTGTCCCGCTGGATCAAGCAGGTGGGCGACCCCGTCAAGCGCGACGAGCCGATCTTCGAGATCTCGACCGACAAGGTGGACGCGGAGATTCCATCGCCGGCCGCGGGCGTGCTGGCGGAGATCCTGGTGACCGAGGGCCAGACGGTCGCGGTGCAGACCGTGGTCGCCAAGATCGAGACCGA
>DATEJD010000193.1:0-4487 GCA_035278325.1 Gemmatimonadales bacterium
ACGATACCTTCGGACATGCTATCTCCTTGGGAGAGCGCGGGTAACACTGCGCTAATCTAGTCGGTCGCGCGTCCGATGGGCCAGCGTTGCGCCTCCATGGCCGCACATCTCGCGACCCCGTAGCCTGCACGTCCTGAGGACGAAACTGCCACAGTGTTCCGGGCCCTGCCAGGAAGCTCCGGCACTGGGTAACCCAGGGCCGGATTTCCGGTGATGGACTTCGGAGAGAATACGGCCGGTTCAGAGAGGGTGCGGCCGGAGCGACACCGAGCGACACCAACCATTCCATTCGCCCGCTCAACCCAACTTTCGCCAGGTCAACCAAGCGTTTGATCGCGGCCACTCGGCCGCGCCAGACCGTTTCCCCGCGTTTTGAGGCGTTTTAAATCCGTTTCCGCCGGGTCCCGCATCCCGGCCACCCGTTTGAAGGCATTTGGCTGCGTTGTCACCCGTTGGCGCCGCCTCCGGCTAGTCCACAGGGGCAATTGGGTTTATGCACATTCGTCCACACCCACGCCGGGGCGCGTTTTGTTTGCGCACATTCGTCAACAAACGCTTGCGGTCCAACGTGGGAGGCCTAGATTGAACTGACTTCGATCGGAGGAATGCGGTGGGAGCCCAGCCGGATTATTCGCGCGCCGCCCTGGCGCGGTTTATCGAATTCGTGGTGGCGAAGGGGTTGGTCCATCCGGCCACCGCGCAGGGCTGGCGGGTGGCCACTGCCAAGGTCCTGGAGGAGGTGCCGCCCGCCCAGGCTCAGGATGTGCGCACCATCGACGTCGACACCACCTTCAAGGAGTTTCTCAACCGCTACCCCGGCCGCCTGTCCCCGGCCTCGGTCGGTGAGTACCGGCGGCGAGTCCACCGGGCCATCGAAGAGTTCGTACGCTGGATGGCCGATCCGGGGACCTACGCCTTTCGGCCGCCCGGCCGGCCAGCCAAGATGGATGCCCGCCGGCGCCTCGATACCGGAGTGGAGCCGCCGCCGGTCTCGCCCAGGCCCCGGACGCCGGATCGCCCCGCCTTCCCCCGGCCCAACAGCATGGCGCTCGAGTACCCGATTCGCTCCGACCTGCTGGCGCAGGTGGTCGTGCCGCGCGATCTCACGGTCGAAGAAGCCCAGCGCATGGGCGCCTTCCTGCTCACCCTCGCGATCGATTTCAAGCCCGCGCCGGTCGGCGAACGCTGATCGCCCGCTTCGCCCGAACGGGCGGACACCAGCCGTTCAGTCGCCCAGGAACTCGGCCAGCGGCGACAGCGGCTCGAGGTGCTCGCCCAGGATCTTGCAGGTCGCGAGGATCGGGACGGCGAGGAACGCACCCGGTATTCCCCACAACGCGTACCAGAACAGCACCCCGACGAGGACGGCCACCGGGTTGAGCTGGAGCCGCCGTCCGTAGGCGATCGGGCTCACCAGATTGTTCTGCAGCGTCGTGATCGCCAGGTAGACCAACGGCGGAAGGAACGCGCGGCCGATCGAATCGAATGTGGCCAGGCCGACCAGCGACAGCAGAATCACCATGCTGGCCCCGCCCAGATACGGAATGAACTCGAGGCAGAAGGTCAGGAGACCCCACAGGGTGGGATTGGGGAGGCCCAGCAGCGCCATGCACACGCCCACCAGCAGACCCTGCCCGACATTGATCAGGGCCGTGACCACCATGTAGCGCGCCACCACCCGTTCGGTCTCGCTCGCGATCTCCACCGCCTCGCGCTTTTCCCGCCTGAGCGGAAGCACCCGCACCAGCTTGCTCAGAAAGCTGTCGCCCGAGGCCAGCAGCAGGAACGTGAGCACCAGCACCTCCACGATGCCGGCGAGGACCGCGGTGGTGGTGCCGAACACGCGAGCGGCAATCGCCGCGACGTTCCCTTGCGACCCGCCAGGCGCTGGCCGTGCGGGGCCCGCGGGCGGCGCACCGGTCCGATGGGCCGAGTCGCCCGGCGGGGACATGGACTGGCCGGTGGCGCCGTTCTCCAGCTTCTGAACGGCCGTCGTCACGGTCTGGATGGGCTTCCGGAGGTCGCGCAGGCGTTCCTGCGCCTTGGCAAACGTGTCCGGTGCCTCGGCCACCCAGGCCCGCACCGGCCCCGCGAGGCTGCCGAACCCGAGGGCGGCAAGCCCCAGAAAGACCACCAGGATCACCGTGCTGCCGATGGGCGCGGAGAGGCCGGCGCGCTCGAACTGCCGGACCAGCGGCCGGGCCAGGCCAGCGAACAGGATCGCGAGGGCCACAGGCATCAGCAGCTCCTGCCCGGCGTAGAGCGCCGCGATCACCGCCAGCGTGGTCAGAATGACGATGCCGGCCGAGCGCGTGTCGCGTGGCTCAGCCGGCATGAGGTCCTACGGGGGAAATCATCGGACCCGGCCTACGCTTCCCACCTCTTTACCGCGAGGGTCACGTTGTGGCCGCCGAACCCGAACGAGTTGGAGAGGGCCACGTCCACCCGGCGCTCGACCTTGCGGTTGGGCGCGCAGTCCAGGTCGCAGCGAGGGTCGGGGGTGAACTGGTTGATCGTGGGCGGAATGACCCCGCAGGTGGCGGCCAGCAGCGACACGCCGAATTCGAGCGCGCCGGCCCCGCCGAGCAGATGCCCGGTCATGCTCTTGGTGGACCCGAAGACGAGCCTCCGGGCCTGGTCGCCGAAGACCGCCTTCACCGCCTCGGTCTCCGCCACGTCGCCCTGCTCCGTCGAGGTGCCGTGGGCATTGATGTAGCCCACGTCTTTGGGATCGATCTTGCCGTCCGCGAGGCACGCCTTCATGGCTCGCTGCGCGCCCTCGCCGTTCTCGGCCGGCGACGTGATGTGATACGCGTCGCCGCTCAGGCCATAGCCGAGCACCTCGCCCAGGATGCGGGCTCCCCGCCGCTCGGCGTGCTCCAAGCTCTCGAGCACGACGATGGCACCGCCGTCGCCCAGCACGAAGCCGTCGCGATCCCGGTCGAACGGCCGGCTCGCGGTCTCCGGCGAGTCGTTCCGGGTGGAGAGGGCCTTCATGTTGGCGAACGCGGCGACGGTGAGGCCCGTGATCGCCGCCTCGGCGCCGCCGGTGACCATCGCGTCGGCCACGCCGTTCCGGATCATGTGAAAGGAGTCGCCGATCGCGTGCGCCGACGAGGCGCAAGCGGACACCGTGGCGTAGTTCGGACCCTTGAGGCCGTACCGGATGCTGACCAGCCCGGCGGCGATGTCCGGAATGAACATGGGAACGAAGAAGGGCGACACCCGATCGGGACCCTTGAGGATGAACGCGCTGCAGTTGTCCTCGTAAGTCTGCATCCCGCCGATGCCGCTGCCGATGATCACGCCGGTGCGCTCGGGCGAGGGGAACTGGCCCTCCAGACCGGCCTGGGTGACGGCCTGCTGGGCCGCGGCCAGCGCGAACTGGGCGAAGAGATCGTACCGGCGGGCTTCCTTCCGATCGATGTACTTGAGCGGATCGAAGCCCTTGACCTCGCAGGCGAAGCGGACCGACAGCTTCTGCGGATCGAACTTGGTGATCGGCGCGGCGCCGGGTGTGCCGGCGAGCAGCGCGCTCCAGGTGGAATCGACGTCGGTTCCGACGGGGGTCACCAGCCCGAGGCCGGTGACCACGACTCGATGGGCCAAGCTACTTCCCGATCTTCTCGTGGAGGTAGTTCATCGCGTCCCCGACGGTGCGCAACTTCTCGGCGTCTTCGTCGGGAATGTCGATGTCGAATTCCTTCTCGAAGGCCATCACGAGCTCGACCGTGTCCAGGCTGTCGGCGCCGAGGTCCTCCATGAAGCTGGCCTCACTGGTGAGCTTCTCGCGCTCCACGCCCAGCTCCTCGACGATGATGTCCTTGACCTTCTCTTCGACGTTGCTCATGTGGTCCTCGATTGGAGTTTCTGCATTCGGAAGGTTCCGCTCGGAGGTCAGACGACCATCCCACCATCGACCACCAGCACCTGGCCCGTCACGTAGGCGGCCAGGTCGGAGGCCAGAAACAGCACGGCGCCCGCCACATCGTCCGGGCGCCCCAGGCGCCCCAGGGCAATGTCCTCTAATAATGAGGCCCTCGCGGCCTCGGGCAAGGCGGCCGTCATGTCGGTCTCGATGAAGCCGGGCGCGACGCAGTTGACCAGAATACCGCGGCTGGCGTACTCCTTGGCGACCGACTTGGTGAACCCGATGAGCCCCGCCTTGCTCGCCGCATAGTTCGCCTGCCCCTTGTTGCCGGTGAGGCCGACGATGCTCGTGATGTTGACGATGCGGCCGGCGCGGCGCTTCATCATTCCCTTCACGACCGCCCGGGTGGTGTGAAACGCGCCCTTGAGATTCGCGTCGAGCACCGCGTCCCAGTCGGCATCGGTCAGCCGCAGCAGGATGTTGTCCCGCGTGAGGCCGGCATTGTTGACCAGAATGTCGACCGGACCCAGCGCCGACTCGGCGGCCGCGATCGCGGCGTCGACCTGGGCACCGTCGGCCACGTCGCACGCGAACCCGGCGGCGCGCTCGCCCAGCT
>DATEJD010000194.1:0-7027 GCA_035278325.1 Gemmatimonadales bacterium
CCCGAACGCATGCCCCCTTCGCTTTGCTCAGGGTGACTCCGATGGCGCCGGAGCGGCGGCTCAGTGCGTCGTCAGCGGGCCGAGATCTCGCACCACGTTGGCCAGCGGGCTGAACACGAACTGGGTCCCGTTCGAGTTCCCACCCCAAAGGATGCCGGCGAGCTTCACGCTGGTGCTGCTTGTCACCTGGAACACGTCCGATCCGCTGTCACCGCCACCCACGCCGGCGGAGACGAAGCTCTGGCACAGCTGAACGATGCTGGTGCCCTGCACCCCGGTGTTCACGCAGGTGTTGGTGATTTTGCCGGAGGTCCAGCCGGTCGTGCGGCCGACCTTGTTGACCGTCGTTCCCACCGTGAGGCAACCGCCCAGCGTGCCGGTGCAGTCATCCCCGGTGATGCTGAACGAGCCGACGATGTCGAGGCTGCCGTTGTTCGCGCCGCTGGTGCGGGCGATCAGGCCCAGGGCCTGATTGGCGCCGTTGATGTAGGCTGCCCGCGACGAGTCGCTCACCCGGCACTTCTTGCCTTTCGGGCACCCGGCACCACCCCGCACGTAGACCGGATCGGCGACCTCGGTGGCGATCTGCGTGGGAGCCGTGGTCTGGAGCGGCTGCCAGTAGGGCGTGCTCTCGACGCCGCCCTGGGTCTTGGTGCAGTGCGACGCCGTGATGAACGACTTCTGGCTGCCCGCGGTCGCATTGAATCCAACCGAGCAGAGGAAACCGGGGAAGTTGATCTGCACCCCCGCCCGGACCGGCCGATCCACCACGTTCTGCAGCGTCGCCACCTGATGGATCGGATCCGTGCGCTGGACGATGACGGCG
Source organism: Gemmatimonadales bacterium (assembly GCA_035278325.1). Taxonomy (GTDB): domain Bacteria; phylum Gemmatimonadota; class Gemmatimonadetes; order Gemmatimonadales; family GWC2-71-9; genus CAVVWJ01. Next base: position 827 of record DATEJD010000194.1, read on the forward strand.
TCCTCCGGGACGCCGGCCCGCGTGGCCGCGGCCTTCACGAGCGCCATCGCGCTCAAGCGATCGACCCCGATCAGCACCCGATTCGAGGTCTCGTCGTTATCCACGAACACCGCGCCGGCGACGTCCAGCGCTTCGCCGCTCGCCAGCTCCTGCCACCGCTGGAGCTGGTTCCACCCGTAGCGACCCTCCAGGACCCGCACGGCCGCGGCGGTGAGGCCGTGGGTTCCCAGATACCCGGCCAGCAGCCGCTCGGCAGGCGCCCGGCTCGATCCACGGGTCAGGTAGACGGTCGGGGTGCCGTCCTGGGCCAGATAGAAGCCGCCGAAGCCGGGGACCTGACGCGCGAATTCTGCGGCGGACGGGAGCTCGGGCCCCTGCGTGGGTTGAACCCGAGCAGCGGCCGGCGCTTCAGGTGAGGTCGGACTGGAATCGTCCTGGCAAGCCGAGACGGCCACAATGGCACCAGCCAGCAGGCCGGTCCCTAGGCCATGGAAGCGACGCATTCGGATACCCCCTGTGACCATGCGGAAGGCGTACGATAATCGAAGGGAAGGCGCCCGGAGGGGAGCGCTCCAGCGATATTACCCAGTCGGACACCTGTGCGCCACTGTGCAACGCGCTGCAGGCCTGGATGCGCCATCACGACTCGTCTCCGCCGGCACTCTCGCCCTCGCCGTACCGCCGACGCACGATCTCCCGGTACGTCCCGGGCGTCTGCGGCTTCACGAAGACGGTCCTGACCTCAGGGTGCGCCTCGCGAACGCGGCGCTCGACTTCCACCACCGCGGCCTCGATCTCGGGCGTCCGGAGGTCGTCCTTGAACTCGAGACTCAACGCCACCACGATCTGATCGGGGCCGAGCTGGAAGGTGAGCACACCGTTGGCCTGCGCCACCGCATTCACCCCGGCGGCGATCCGGAGCACCGAGTCGGCGAGGCGCCGGTCGGCCCGCTCGCCGATGAGGAGGCTCTTGCTCTCGTGGGCCAGCAGCATGGCGACGCCCGCGAGCAGCAGGCCGATCAGGATGGACGCGACCCCGTCGTAGACCGGCTGTTGGAGCCGGACGGCCGCGAACGTGCCGCCCGCCGCGATGGCGATGCCAATCAGCGCCGCGCTGTCCTCGAACAGCACCAGGAACGACGGCGGGTCCTTGCTCCGCCGGAAGGCCTCGTAGAACCCGCGCGATCCCCGCACGGCGTTGAACTGACGCAGGGACACGAGCCACGAGCCGCCCTCGAACAGGGCCGCCAGGCCGAGCACGATGTAGCTGACCCGTGGATCGGTGATCGGCTCGGGATGCCGGATGTGCACCACACCTTCGTACAGCGACACCCCCGCACCGAGCGCGAACACCAGCAGCGCGACGATGAAGCTCCAGAAGTAGAGCTCCCGCCCGTGCCCGGCCGGATGCTCGCGATCGGGTCGCCGGGCCGCGCGATGCATGCCGTAGAGCAGCAGCAGCTCGTTGCCCGAGTCCACGAACGAGTGGACCGCTTCGCTCGCCATCGCGGAGCTGCCGGTCCACGCGGCCGCGACGGTCTTGGTGGCGGCGACCAGCAGATTCCCGGCGAGCGCGGCATACACGGCGGGCCTGGATGACGCCTTCGGCGCCGACGTGTGTGCCATCAGGGATCGAGAGCCCGCGTCTCAGAACAAGGTGAGCTGGGCCAGCGGCGCGAACGTGAGGCGGTGGTGGCAGGAGGGTCCGTGCTCCTTGAGCCCTTCGTGGTGCTCGTCGGTGCCGTACCCCATGTTGGTTTCCCACCCGTACCCGGGATGACGCGTGGCCAGCCGCTCCATCAGGCGATCGCGCACCGTCTTGGCGAGAATGGAGGCGGCGGCGATGGACTGGCAGCGCGCGTCGCCGTCGACCAGGGCGTCGTGAGCGTAGCCCACCTCGGGCAGCGGCAGGCCGTCGATGAGGATGCGATAGGGGCGCTCGGCGAGCGAGGGCCGGCGGACCAGGGCCGCGATGGCGCGGCGCATGGCGAGCGCCGTGGCGACCCGGATGTTGAGCCGGTCGATCTCGTGCGACGACGCGGCGCCCACGCCGTAGCCCAGGGCCCGCGCGCGGATCCGCTCGGCGAGCACCAGCCGGATGCGTGCCGGGAGCATCTTGCTGTCGCGCAGGCCACGCACGGCGCGACACCCGGCCGGAAACACGACGGCCGCGGCGACCACTGGTCCTGCCAGTGGGCCACGGCCCGCTTCGTCGACGCCCACGAGGAGCGCCTCGTCGGCCCAGGCCGCCCGTTCCCGTTGGAGCGAGGGACGGGGAGGCACCGGCTCAGCCCTCGCGCTTCTCCCGGATGCGCGCGGCCTTGCCGCTGAGCGCGCGGAGATAGTAGAGCTTGGCGCGGCGCACCCGCCCCCTGCGCACCAGCTCGACCGAGGCGATCGTAGGGCTATGCATGGGGAACAGCCGCTCGACGCCCACGCCGGCCGACACCTTCCGCACGGTGAAGTTCTCGCTGATCCCGCCGCCCCGCTTGGCGATCACCAGGCCCTCGAAGGCCTGGAGCCGCTCCTTGTCGCCCTCACGAACCCGGACCATGACCCGGATGGTGTCTCCCGGATCGAATGCAGGAATGTCCGTGCGCAAGCCCTCACGGGCCACTTCTGCCAGTCGCTCCATTGTCGGAACCTCCGTGCCTGGTGTTGCGTCGCCGGATGATGAGTCATCTTGAGCGAAGATGAGTCATCCTGAGCGAAGCGAAGGAATCATAACCCGACGCCTGGCCCCTTCGCTTCGCTCAGGGTGACTCAGGGCGTTCGTACCGCTCCCACAGATCCTGCCGCCGCTCCCGCGTCAGTCGCTCCGCCTCCGCCTGCCGCCATGCCTCGATCCGCGCATGGTCGCCCGACCGAAGGACCTCGGGCACTTCCAGGCCGCGATATTCCGGCGGCCGGGTGTAGCTCGGCGGGCTCAGCAGCCCGTCGTAGTGCGAATCGCCGCTGGCGCTCTCGTGGTCGCCCAGGGCGCCCGGGAGGAGCCGCACCACCGCGTCGAGGATGCAGACCGCTGCCGGCTCGCCGCCCGAGAGGACGAAGTCGCCCACCGAAAGCTCTTCGGTGGCCAGCCGTTCCGCCACCCGCTGGTCCACGTCCTTGTAGTGTCCGCAGAGGAGCGTGAGCCGCCGGCCGAGCGAGAACCGCACCGCATCGTCGTGCATGAACCGCCGACCCCGCGCCGATAGCAGCACCACCGACTCGACCGCGCCGAGGCTCTCGACCGCCTCGAAGAACGGCTCAGGCTTGAGCACCATCCCCGCGCCGCCGCCGTACGGGTAGTCGTCCACCGTGGCGTGGCGGTCGTGCGTGAATTCGCGGAGCTGGACCAGGTTGAAGCTGACCAGTCCGGCGGCCGCGGCCCGACCCGGGATGCTCGTCGCCGTGAAGGGGGCGATGACTTCCGGGAACAGGGTGATGACGTCGATGATCAGCATCGATCAGCGCCCCGGAGTCATCCTGAGCGAAGCGAAGGAGCCATGCCCGGACTCATGCCCCCTTCGCTTCGCTCAGGGTGACTCACCCCGCCACCGCGACTCACCCATCCACCAACCCCTCCGGCGGCGTCACCACCAGCCGCCTCCCCGCCCGATCCACCTCCCGCACGAACTCCTTCTTGTACGGCAGCAGGAACTCGCGCTTGGACCCCTGCACCTCGATCATGAGCCCCGACGGCAGCTCGTACACGCCGGTCACCAGTCCGAGCGGCGTTTCATCGGGCAGCCTCACCGCGAAGCCGTCCAGCTCGTGGAGGTAGACCTCGTCGTCCTTGGGCGGCGCCAGCTCGTCCGCGGGCGCGGCCAGGAACAGCCCCCGCCACGGATCGATTGCCTCGCGCCCGTCGGCGCCGGCGAACTTGATCAGCCACTCGCGGTGGTACGCCCGGCTCCGCTCGATCGTGAGCGGGCCCGCTACCGTCTGACCGTCCAGCCCCACCAGCCACACCGACCGCCCAGCGGAGAAGACCGTGTCGGGATCGTCGGTGAGCGGAAACAGCGTGAGGTCGCCCTTGAGTCCGTGCGGCTTCCTCAACCGGCCCACCACCAGGTGGCGGGCGCCGGCGGTCATCAGACCGCAGCGGCCTTGAACACCCCGGCCTGCTTGAGCAGCGACTGCACCGTGTCCGACGGCGTGGCGCCCCGCTGGATCCACTGGCGCGCCTTGTCGGCGTCTACCTGGACCTTGTCGGCGACCGTCGCGCCCTTCGGGTTGTAGGTGCCGATGATCTCGATGAACCGCCCGTCTCGCGGCGACTCCTGGTCGGCGACGACGATGCGGTACAGCGGGATCTTCTTGCGGCCGACGCGACGCAGCCGAATGCGAGTTGCCATGTCCGTTCCTGGGGTGTCCTGGGTTAACCGGGGAAAGGCCCACGCCCGAAGGGGAGCTTGAGCCCCGTGCCCCCGGTCTTTCCCACGCTCTTCATGACCTTCTGCATCTGCTTGAACTGCGACAGCAGCGTATTCACTTCCTGCACCGTGCGCCCGCTGCCCTTGGCGATCCGGAGCCGCCGCTGGCCGTTGATGACGTCGGGATTGGACCGCTCCTTGGGCGTCATCGAGAGCACGATCGCTTCCACGTGCTTGAGCTTCTTGTCGTCGACCTTGGCCGCCTGCAGCATGGCCGGATTGATGCCCGGCAACAGGCCCAGCACGTTCTTGAGCGGCCCCATCTTCTGCATCTGGCGCATGGCGTTGAGGAAGTCCTCGAGGTCCATGCCCTTCTTCGACGTGACCTTCTTGGCCAGCCGCTCGGCTTCCTTCTCGTCGACCGCGGTCTGCGCCTTCTCGACCAGCGAGAGGATGTCGCCCTGCTGGAGGATGCGGCCCGCGAGCCGGTCGGGATGGAACGGCTCCAGCGCATCGAGCTTTTCGCCCACGCCGATGAATTTGATCGGCGCCTTGGTGACTCCGTAGATGGACAGCGCCGCGCCGCCGCGGGCATCGCCGTCCATCTTCGTAAGAATGACGCCGGTGACGCCGAGCGCCTGGTGGAAACCCTGGGCGATGCGCACCGCGTCCTGGCCGGTCATCCCGTCGGCCACCAGCAGGATCTCGTGCGGGTTGACGGCGGCCTTGAGCTTCCGGAGCTCGTCCATCATCTCGTCGTCGATCTGGAGCCGGCCGGCGGTGTCGACCAGGACCGTCCGCGCCCGCGCCTTGCCCGCCTCGACGATGCCCCGCTTGACGATCCCGACCACGTCCTTGGCCCCGGGATCGCCGTATGCCCCGACTTCCACCTGCTTCGACAGCGTGAGCAGCTGCTCGATGGCCGCGGGACGGTACACGTCGGCCGCGACCAGGAACGGCGCCTTTTGCTCCTGCTTGAGCCGGCGCGCCAGCTTGCCGGCCGTGGTGGTCTTGCCCGAGCCCTGCAGACCGACGAGCAGAATGATCGTCGGCGGGACCGTGGCATGGACCAGCGGCGCCTGCTTCTCACCCAGCAGCGCCACCAGCTCATCGTAGACGATCTTGACCAGCTGATGCCCGGGCCGAACGTCCTTGAGCGCGGTGACGCCGACGGCCTTGGCCTGAACCCGCTCGAGGAACTCGCGGGTGAGATCAAAGCTGACGTCGGCCTCGAGGAGGATCCGGCGAATTTCCCGGAGCCCTTCCTTGACCGCATCTTCCGTCAGGACACCGCGTCCGGTAAGCCGCTGGAGGGTGTCGTTGAGTTTCTGGGACAGCTCGTCGAACATAAGCCCGTAAGCATAACCAGCAGACGGGCTTTGGACAAGCGGCGGGAGTCGAGCAATGGGGGTCCGGACACCTGGCTCGAGGCGAGCGCGAGCCCTCCCGGGCGTAGCGGAGCAGTCGTCCGCTCCCTAGGCCGGAGGGCCCCCGCCTCAGCGCGCTTCGCTCAGCCCTTGTGGGCGCTGAAGTGGCCCTCCTCGGTGCGGCCCTTGTAGCTCATCGGGCGCGCCTCGAAGGTGCCGTACAACGAGTCACCCTTGAAGTGGCTGACGGTTCGGGTCACCACCTCTTCGTTGAGCGCGGTGCTCTGGTGCGGTGCCGACTCGGTGACGAAGCCGGTGTCCGCCTCGCTCAGCCGAAATAACCGAACAGCCGAGCCGTGAGCAGCGACCCGCCGACGAGGAGAGCCGCGCCCACGCTCAACAGTGCCACCATCGTGAGCGTTGCGGGGGCGTGCCCGGTCAGCGCCAGGATGCCGAGCACGACGGCCGCGACGCCG
>DATEJD010000195.1:0-14408 GCA_035278325.1 Gemmatimonadales bacterium
GGGCACCGAGTCGTACGGCGAAGCGGCCGGGCTCCCCGCGACGGCGCCGAGCGCGTTCCCGGCCGCCCGCTGGAGCTGCTCGTCGGTGGCGGTGAGCAGCTCCCACGCGGCCACCGTGGCGTAGTCGCGCAGGGCGCGCTCCGCGGTCACCCGGTGGGAGCGGGTGGCGCGGAGCGCCTCCACGCCGAGCAGTCCGGCCAGCCCGAGCGTGAGACCCAGCAGCACAATGAGAAAGCGCGACGCAGACTTCACTCACCCGCCGATCGGTACCGCCGTCTCCGCGCGCGCGCCCGTGTTCCGTATCGCCCGTTGCTGCTGCGCCCGCCGCCGGCTGTAGAGAAGATAGATCGCGAGTCCCAGCGCCATCCAGACCACCAGGCGCCCCCAGGTCTTGAGTGGCAGGCTTACCATCTGCGCCACGCACGCCAGCGCGCCGAAGATCGGTACCCAGGGGACGCCGGGGCAGCGGAACGGACGCACGGTGTCCGGCGCCGTCCGGCGCAGCACGATCACCCCGATGCACACCAGCACGAACGCCAGCAACGACCCGATGCTCACGAGCTGGCCCAGCACGCCGATCGGGAGCAGCCCGGCTGCCACGGTGACGACGCCGCCGGTGAGCATGGTGCTGAGCCAGGGCGTCCGGAAGCGCGGGTGCACGGCGCCGAACAGGTCGGGAAGGAGACCGTCCCGGCTCATCGAGTAGAAGATGCGGGTCTGCCCCAGGAGCTGGACCAGCATCGTGCTGAACAGGCCGAACAGCGCGCTCACCTTGACCACGGGCCTGAACCAGGTGAGTCCAGTGGCGTCGATGCCCACCGCGAGCGGGTCGGCCACGTTGAGCTGATGGTACGGCACGATGCCGATCAGCACCACGGCCACCGCGATATACAGGACGGTGCAGATCGCGAGCGACAGGAGGATCCCGATCGGCATGTCGCGCTGCGGGTTCCGAGCCTCCTGCGCCGCCGTCGACACCGCGTCGAAACCGATATAGGCGAAGAACATCACCGCGGCCCCTCGCATCACCCCGCTCCAGCCGAAGTGCCCGAACTCGCCGGTGTTGGGCGGGATCAGCGGGGTCAGGTGCTCGCGTCGCACGTACGCGGCGCCCAGGGCCACGAAGGCGATCAGCACGCACACCTTGAGCACCACCAGCGCGGTATTCGCGTCGGCGCTCTGCTTGATGCCGATCACGAGGAGCATGGACACCAGGACCACGATCATGGCGGCCGGCAGGTTGAAGATGCCGTGGACCAGCGTGCCGTCGGCGGTCACCGCCATCGTGCCGCGGGCCGCGGTGAGCTCCGGCGGCAGGTGCAGGCCCAGGTCGTGCATGAGGCTCACGAAGTAGCCCGACCAGCCGACGGCGATGGTCGAGCAGCTGAGCGCGTATTCGAGGATGAGGTCCCAGCCGATGATCCAGGCGACGAACTCGCCCGCGGACGCATAGGCGTAGGTGTACGCGCTGCCAGCGACCGGGATCATCGAGGCGAGCTCCGCGTAGCACAGGCCGGCCAGCGCGCAGGCGGTCGCCGCGATCGCCATCGAGATCACGAGCGCGGGTCCGGCGTTCTGGCTGGCCGCGGTGCCGGTGAAGACGAAGATGCCGGTGCCGATGACCGACCCGATTCCCAGCGCGGTGAGGTTGAGCGGGCCGAGGGCCCGCCGGAGCGACGGCCGTTCGGCTTCGGCCTGCAGCTCGGCGATACTGCGGGTAGTGGAGAGGGCCATGGCCCAACTCTACGGCGCGGCCCTGCGATGCCTCCAGAGGAGAATGACAGAATCAGGTCAGAGATGAGCGCGGCTGTCGCGTACCGGCTCCGAGTGACCCATAAGCGACACTCTCCCGCCTGAGCCAGTGTCGCGTTGCAGACGAATTCGGCTCCGCCGGGTCACACTCGCTGGGATCGCCCGCCGCTGGCCGAACCCGATCGCTCTGGCGCGTTACGGTACCGGGCTGCATGCTGGCGTCAGAAACGTGCTCCCGATCCCGAGCGGAGCACCGCTTCCACGCACATCCCCGAGGTCATGCCTGCCCCTGTGACGAAGGTGAGGGACCCATGTCCGCCCCAGCTGAGATCGCCGCCGGCGCCCGTAAGCGCATCCAAGAGAAGTCGGAACAGATTCGACATTCACTCCAGGTGATCCAGGCCGGCTGCCCTGGCGACGCGGAGACCGACCCCGAGCGCCGCCAGGACGTTCTTCAGCTGCGTACCCGCACGACCGTGGCGGAGGCGCGGCGGCTCGCACCGCAATCCGGGCCAGAAGCCATCTGGGGACAGACCATCGATTTCGTGGACGTGACCTTCTTCGAGCGCGGCCGGCAGGCCGCGCGCTCGGTGTGCCGGATCATCAGCCGCAATGGGCAGCCGATCGGCACCGGGTTCCTCATCTCGCCACGCGTCATCATCACCAACAACCACGTGATCGAGTCGGCCCTGGCGGCCGGCAGCATCCTGGCCGAGTTCGACTACGAGCGTCAGCTCGACGGCACCCCTCGTCCGGTGACCCGCTTCGCGCTCGATCCCGCCACGCTCTTCCTCACCAGCGACCGGGACGACCTCGATTACACCGTGGTCGCGCTCGGGGCGAGGGACACCGGCAACGGCACCGCTCCCGGATACCGCTATCTGCCGCTGAGCGGCGCGCGGAACAAGCACGTGCTCGGCGACCTGGCCAACATCATCCAGCACCCCGACGGCCGCATGAAGGAGGCGGTGGTTCGGGAGAACCAGCTCGTGAGCCGCGGCAACACGGTCCTCCACTACGTTACGGACACCGAGCCGGGATCGTCCGGGTCACCGGTGTTCAACGGGACCTTCACCGTCGTGGCCCTGCACCACTGGGGTGGGCCGCACCGCGGGCTGGTGGACGAGAAGGGAGTCAAGGTGCCTCGGACCGTCAACGAGGGCATCCGGATCAGCGCGATCGTCGCCGACCTGCAGACCCGGAAGGCGACACTCGCGCCCGGCCCTCGCACGCTGGTCGAGGAGGCGCTCACGCTCGGCGTAGAGGACCAGCCAGCCGCGGCGCCGGACGAGGCGACCGGGGGCGGCGATCGCGCCCCGGGCCTGGCTGCTGCCTCGGGCGGCGTCACGGTGTCGACCGACGGTACGGCCACCTGGCAGATACCGCTCACCGTCTCCGTACGTCTCGGTGCCGGCGCGACGGCCGCGAGTGCGGCAGCCGCAGCCGCGACCGACGGCGCGGCGAAGGCGGGACCCGCCGCGGATTCGGGACAACCGGCCGGCGAGGCCAAGCTGGTGCTCGACGAGCACTACGAGAATCGAGACGGCTATCAGCCCGATTTTCTGGGCGGCCCGGACATCGCCATGCCCGCGCTCTCCGCCGCGCAGCGAAAGCTGGCGGCCAGGAACCAGGAGGCGAAGCCGGGTGAGAACCAGCTCGAGCTCAAGTACGAGCACTTCAGCATCGTCATGAACGGCAAGCGCCGGCTCGCCTTCTTCACGGCCACCAACATCGATGGCGCGAGCTCGAAGGACTTCGATCGCGATAGCGGCAAGATCACCGATCCTCTGGACGAGGGGCTCGATGACGAAGGTGCCGAGGCCACGGAGCAGTGGTTCGTGGATCGGCGGATCGACGCCGCCGAGCAGACGCCGTCGAATTTGTTCCAGAAGCAGAAGGTGTTCGACGCGGACGGGAACGTCATCGAGGACCACCAGAGCTCGGACTTCCGGAATCGCATGTTCCAGCAGGGCCATCTCACCCGGCGACAGGACCCGCTCTGGGGCGACGACGATCAGGTCATCATCCGGGCCAACTCGGACACCTTCCACGTGACCAATCGCGCACCGCAGGTCGGCTATTTCAACATGGGCATCCGGAAGCGGGGCGAGGAGGCCAAGCACGCCGGCGGCACACTATACTGGCGAGCGCTCGAGGAGTACGTGCTGGCCAATGCCCGAGCGGATCGGCAGCGGGTGACCGTGTTCACCGGACCCGTGCTCGACGATGCGAACGACTTCCCGTGGTCGCGCAAGCGCGCGGACCTCAAAGGCTTCAAGGCACCGCGGGCGTTCTGGAAGGTCGTGCTCCGGCGGGAGCAGGGCGAGCTGCATGCGACGGCGCTGCTCGCCGACCAGAGCCCGCTCATCGACAACCTCCCCGAGGCCCTCGACCTGGACGCCGAGGAGCTCAAGCAATTCTCGTTCAGCAAGGTGAAGAAGTACCAGGTGAGCATCGCGGAGCTGCAGCAGCGGACCGGCCTCGACTTCGGCAAGGCGATCCACGACGCGGATACCTATCCAGCCGGCGAGTCGCGCATCCGCCTGATGCCGGCCGATAATCTGGAGGACGTGACGCTCGAGCTACCGCACTCGCGCGGCCGCCGGCGGGCCTCGGGCGGCACCGTCGTCGGGCGCGGCATCACCAACGGCCACGGCCGAGCCGCCGCCTATCCTCGGCGTTGACCACCGGTTGGGAACCAGGGCCGAAGCCCGGCCGGCCTCGCGGGGCCGACCGGGCTGACCTGACATCCTTCGCTCCGCTTCCGCTCAGGGGTACCAGTTGGCCCCAAACTGCAGCCGCGTGGTCGTGGTGCTCTTGATGTTCGGGATGTCTCCCTGGTTTCCGTTCGCCTTCATGTGACCCAACTTGCCGATGCCGACGCTCAGGCCGCCATCGAGCGCCAGCTTGGGCGAGAGGTGGTACTGCATGCCGCCGGTCAGGCCGCCGCCCAGGCCGGACACCGAGAGCCGCACTTCCTGGCCGGTCACCAGGTCCACCAGCGTCGTGCTCAGCTTCCGCCGCGCCACCCAGGCCCCGACATACGGCGACACCTTGCTCCCGCGGGTCGGGAAGCTCAGGTGCGCCCCCGCCTCGAGGTGCGTGAGGCCGAAGTTGCCGGAGACGCCGGTGACGTCGCTGCCCTGCTTGGCCAGATCGAGCCCCGCGTAGGCGGTGAGCCGCGGCGTGATCACGTAGCCGAGCTGCACGCCGCCGCCCAGGCCCATGTTGGTCCGGAGATCGCCGGTTTGCACGCCGTCCGATACCGTCGTGCCCAGCGCCGCCGTCGTGTGGCCATTGATGAAGAACCGTGCCGGCGTGTGCACCGCGCGAGGCCGCTGGGCCTGGGCGGAGCCGACGGTGCCCAGCGTCACGACGAGAACCGCAAACAGCATCCGATGCATGGTAGAGCTCCCTTCGAGGTGGAGTGGTGTGCCTCAGGCGATGCGCTGGAAGGCGAAGGTGGTGTCCGTCCGCCCGTCGCCGTCGAAGTCGTAGCTGAACATGATGACGCCATCGACCGCGATGCCCTGGAACGAGTCGCCGTAGATCGCCGAGCTGAACGCCAACGCGATGCTGCCACCGGTCTCTCCGGCCTCGGCGACCTGACCCTGGTCGTCCAGGGCGAACTGGTTCTTATCGTCGGTGTAGCTGAACGTCACCGCGAACTGACCCTGGCCATTCACGGTGAGCTGGGTGGTGTTGGCGAAGCGGTACAGGCCCACCACGCTCCCGTCCGGATTGGCGACCGTCACCAGCTGGCCGGGCTGGGAGTTGTTGATCTGGATCAGCTGATACGTGCCCGCGATGCCCGGGTTCGGCGCGGGCTGCGGGGTGGGCTGAGGATTGGGCCCGGGCTGGGGCGCCGGCTGGGGCCCCGGCTGAGGGGCCGGCTCGGGGCCGGGCATCGGGTGCGGGACGGGATCCTGCGTCGGCGCGGTGGTATCGCCACCGCCACCGCAGGCCGCCAGGGCGAGCCCCAGCGCGCAGGCGAGCGCATACGGCACGCGGCGGGTGTACAGAGCGAGGCGGAACATTGACGGACTCCTCCGAGTGGGTGGTGACCAGTGGTGCTCGGAGGTAGGTACGCAGGCCCATCCGGCGGATTCTCATGGCGGCTTGCGGCTCCGCGCGTCGCTGCTCGAAGCCGGCGCGCGGAGCGTGGTCGCCACCAGCTGGGCTGGTGGACGACCGGAGCACGGTGCGGTTCGTGGACCGGTTCTACGCCGAGCTGGCCCGGGGGCGACCGGTGATAAAGGCTGCGGTGTGGACGGCCTTCAGCGCGGTGGGCGACCCAACGGTGAGCGTGTCACGTCAGGCGCGTGGTGTGGGAGCAAGTGGTGGTGGGCCGGCGCCGCCGCCGGGGTCGCAGCGCTGATAGTCGTGGCGGGCGCGCGGCGCCGGCGAGGGTCAGCGTCCAGTCAGGCGCAGATCTCGGAAGGCGGAGCTCCGCGGCTCCGAGCCGTCGGTGACCTCGCGGACCCACCAGCGGTACGCGGAGTCGGGCCGGAGCCGCGAGGGATCGATCAACGTGGCCGACGTATCGGCCGTGGTATCGGTGTAGGCCACGGACCCGTCGGCGCGCTGGACCTCGAGCACGTAGCGCGACACGCCTGGCACGCCGCGCCAGGTGAAGGTAACGGGCGCGGTGCCGGACACGCGGCCGGCCGGGCCGACCAGCGTGATATCGCCGGAGGCGCCCCGCTCGCGATCGGTGCCGGTGCGGAGGACGCCCGAGAGCACCACCGCCGCGCCGACGGCCACCAGGAGCGAGGCCGCCATCGCCAATGGGGCCCCGCGCCACCACGAGCGGCGCGCCGTGATGCCGGCCGAGCCTTCGGCCTCGGCACCGGCCTCGTTCACCGCCTTCAGCCACTGGTACTCGCGATGGCAGGCGGCGCACGCCATGACGTGCTCGAGGGTGGCCAGGCGCTCCTCCTCCGAGCCTTCGCGCGTCACCACGGCCAGGATCGCGTCGGGCGAGGCGTGCGGCTCGCTGCTCGGTCGGGCGGCGACCCGGCCGGCGTACAGTTTCTGGAGCCTTTCGGTCTCGGCTACGTTGGGCTGTTCCATCGGACCCCCTCTGCCAGCAGACGCTCACGCACGTCGGCGAGGCCACGGTACAACAGGTTGCGTGTCTTGGACTCCGACCACCCCAGGACCCGGGCGATCTCCTCGCGCGAATGCCCCATGAGGTGCATGCGGACAACGGGGCGGCGAGACGGCTGAATCGATTCGACGGCCCGCTCCACCTGCTCGGCGAGCTCCGATTCCGCGAGCGCGAGGTCCGGACCGGCCGCCTCGGCCATGCCTTCCGGTTCATCATCGATGGGGATCATCCGGTCGGCTCGCCGCGCCCGGCGCCGGCGCAGCAGGTCGACGGCCGCGGAGAGGGCCGTCCTATGGAGATATGACGCAGGGATGGCCGCCAGAATCTCATGGGGCCGCTCGTGGCCCCCGTGGGCGTGCCACAGCCGGATGCGCACCTCCTGCATCAGCTCGTCAACTTCCGATCCGGTAAAGTGATAGCGCCAACACACCCGGCGGACGACGCCGCCGAACTTCTGGAGCACGCGCTCGAGGGCGGGTGACAGCGAGTCGGGGGCAGTGGCCATGTGCGGCAAGCTACGGGGAGAAAAGGGCGACGGCAAATGGGGGTGGGGAGCGGCCCACACCGGCGGCTTGCCCTGTCGCCGGAGCCGGTGATCCGTACATTCCGTCCCATGAAGACCCAGTACTATACCGCCTCGAGCCTCGATGGCTTCATCGCGGACGCGCAGGACGGTCTGGAGTGGCTCTTCCCGCTGGGCGACGTGGCTGAGACCAGCTACCCGACCTTTATCCGCGAGGTTGGCGCGCTCGCCATGGGCTCGGCGACCTACGAATGGATGCTGCGTCACGTGACCGGCGGCCAGCCTCCGCGGCCCTGGCCATACCAGCAGCCCACCTGGGTTTTCACCAGCCGCAGGCTCCCGGCGGCACCGGACGCCGATATCCGGTTCGTCCGCGGCGACGTAGGCCCGGTGCACCAGGCGATGCGCGTGGCGGCGGCGGGGAAGAACGTCTGGATCGTGGGCGGCGGCGACCTGGCCGGGCAGTTCTACGATCAGGGGCTGCTCGACGAGCTGTACGTCCAGGTCGGGTCGGTCACGCTCGGGTCCGGTAAGCCGCTGCTGCCGAGGAGCATCGTAAGCCCGCCGCTCCGGCTGGTGTCGGTGCGGGCGGTCGGCACCGGGTTCGCGGAGCTGCACTATGAGGTGCCACGTCATCCTTCCCCCAACCCGCCGGAGGGATCCCATGGGTGATCCGTCCTTCGCCGAGCAGGTCGCCACGTTCAACGGAGTGCTGCAGCAGATCGAGGCCAGGGTCGCTACGGGCGATGTGGGGCGGGAAGCGGTGGCCGACTTCAAGAGCGCGGTGGACGATCTCCGTCTCCGGCTCTGGAGCGTGCTGAGCACCGGCAGCGTCAACGATTATCGCGCGTTCCAGGAGCGGTTCCGCCTGCGTCGGGCCAAGGAGATCTGCTTGGGACTCGAGGAGGATCTGCAGGCGGGCGCGCTGAACCCCCGCAACGAGGAGCTGAAACCGCTGGGCAGCGCCGCCAGCCGCCTGGCCGACCGCATCCAGGCCCTCGCCTCGTAGATGTCGCCCACCCGCAGGGAAGTGCTGACGCAGCTCGCCGCGCTGGCCGGCCTGCCGCTCGCGGCCCGAGTGCGAACCGACCAGGACCCGCTCGACGGCACCATCGCCGAGTACCAGGTCGGCCGCCGTCACAAGGCGTGGACCGCCGTCGAGGTGACGACCAGAGCACTCGAGCGCTGCCGTGCCGACGGGGCGCGATGGCGCGCGATCGACCTGCTCTCACCGACCGCCCTGGACGAGGCGCGCGCGGCGGACGCGCGGCTCAAGGCCGGGCGCACGCGGGGGCCGCTCGACGGCGTGCCGGTGTTCGCCAAGGCGATCTACGACATGCGCGGCCTCCCCACCACCGGCTCGAGCGCCGAGTGGGCGCGGCTCTTTCCCGAGCCGGTGCGGCGCGACGCGCTGGAAGTCGCGCGGCTCCGCGCGGCGGGCGCCATCGTGCTGGGCAAGACCGCCGCCGATGATTTCGCGTATCGCGGGAACGGCACCAGCAGCCACACCGGACAGGTGCTCAACCCTCACGACCCCACCGACACCCGCACGCCGGGCGGCTCCAGCGCCGGATCGGCGGTGGCCGTCTCGGCGGGCATGGCGTTCGCGGCGCTCGGCACCGATGACGGCGGCTCCAACCGCATCCCGGCACAGTTCACCGGCGTCGTGGGGATGAAGCCGACCTTCGGCCTGGTACCGCGCACCGGGGTGATTCCGACCTGGCCCTACCTCGACACGCATGGCCCGCTGGCGCGCACGGTGGCCGACGCGGCGCTGCTCCTCGCCGCGATCGCCGGCGCCGATCCATCCGACCCGCTGGCGCGCACCGACCGCCTGCTGGGGCGAGAGGCGCTGGACTCGCTGCCCGAGGGCCGCTCTGGCGGAGAACCGCCCACCTTGGGCGCCACCCGCGTGGGCTTGGTCGAGGCGCACGTCCCGCGCGCGCAGATGACGGCGGAGGCTCTCGCGATCTGGGACCGCGCCCTGGATGACCTCCGCGCAGCGGGCGCCACGATCGTGCCGTTCACGCCCGCGGTCACCCTGGTGACCTTTCGGAGCGCCTTCGCCGCGGCGGCGGGCCGGCGCGGCGATGTGGTGGGCGATCCCAAGTCGCCCGGGCCCACGGCGAGCGCGCTGTACCGCTATTTCGCCGGGCGCGTGAGCAACCCGCGCGAGGCCATGCGCCGGGGCTACGACGCCTATCGCGCGTTCTACGACGTCCTGCCGGTTGATTTCAACGAGTGCGAGCCGTTCCTGCTGGAGTCCGTCACGGCAGACCAGGCGGGCCGCGCGTTCGCCCGGTCGCGGGCCGAGGTGGTGGCGGCGCTCGCGGATTCGATGCGCGCGGCGGACGTCGCCGCGATGGTGTATCCCACCATGCCGTTCAACGCCCCGCGCGCGGTGGACGACTGGCCGGACATCCGCACCACGCTGGGCTACGGCAACTGGCTCGGCCTTCCCGAGGTCTCGGTCCCGGCCGGAATGGGAGCGGACGGCATGCCGGCGCTCAACCTCTCGGTGGTCGGGCTCCCGGGCGACGATGTGCGCGTGCTGGCGGTGGCCAGCGGATACGAGCGGCAGTCGCGGCGGTTCGTGCCGGCGCGGGGAGCCACCTAGCCGCGGCTAGCCCTCGGGCGCCCACCGCGCGAGCCAGTGGTCCAGCAGGAGCAGCTTGTCGGCCGCCCGGGATCCCGGCCCGGCGCTCTTGCCCAGGTTCTGCGCGCACCCGGGAAGCATCGAGGGATCGATCAGCTCCGTCAGCACGCTGCCCGCGCTTCGGGTCCAGGACGCCCCGTTCGATTCCCGAAGCCAGCGGTCGAGAGGCGCGAGCAGTCCCTGCTTGGTGCGACGGATGTTGCCCGCCGGGAGCCAATCACTCACCGCGACCTTCAGCGCCTCCTTGGTGTGCGTGCGTCCGGCGACCAGAGCGCTGGGGATGGCCGCCGCCAGCTCCAGCATGTCACGGTGGAGATAGACCGGCCGCACCTCCAGCGCGACCGCCATGCAGGCGCGGTCCACCTTGACCAGGATGTCGCCCGCCAGCGTGTGCTTGAGATCGATGTAGCGGAGCGTATTGACGATGCCCACCCGATCGGGCGGGGCTCGGCGGATCAGCCGCTCGACTACCTCACGAGGGTCATAGTCCCGGACCGCGGCAGCCAGGGGGCCTCGCGCGTGCGCCTTCAATACCGACGTCGTGAGACCCATGGTGAAGACGTCGGCCAGCATGGTCTCGGCATCGTACCCGTACTTGGCCGAGAGCCGGCGGATCCGGCTGGAGGGAGATAGATGTCGGTCGGCGGAGCGGGCCACCCGCGCCAGCAGACGGTCGGGGAGAAACCGGCGGACGCCGAGCCGGCGCACGGTCCGGCTGTAGCGGCGATAGCCGGCAAGGGCCTCGTCGGCGCCATCGCCCGAGAGCGCGACAGTCACGTGTCGCCGCGTTTCCACCGCCAGGTAATAGGTCGGGAGAAAGGAGTGGTCGCCGAACGGCTCGTCGAAATGCCACATGAGGCGCTGGAGCGCCGCGTCGACGTCGTCCGGCTCCACGACCCGCTCGTGATGCTCCGTCCGATACCGGTCGGCGACGGCCTGGGCCCAGCGCCGCTCATCGCACACGGGATCGTTGAAGCCGATCGTGAAGGTCTTGATCCGCTGGCCCGCCCTGGCCGCGGCCGCGACGACGGACGACGAGTCGACGCCGCCGCTCAGGAAGATGCCGAGCGGCACGTCGGCCACCGCCATCTCGCGCGCCGACTCGGTGAGCGTCCCGAGCACGCGCGCGGTCCAGTTCCGCTCCGCCGGTTCGGGCTTGAACTCCCAGTCCCACCAGGCGCGCGACTCAGACAGCCGCGGGGTGCCGTCGACGCCGGTGCGCACGGTCAGGCAGTGCCCCGGAGGGAGCTTGGCGCAGCCTTCCCAGATGCATTTGGGGTCGGGGACGAACCCGTAGGCGAGAAAATCGAGCAGCGCGGGGTAATGAATCCGGCGGGCGAACCCGGGCCATGGCAGGAACGCCTTGGGCTCGGAGGCGAACAGGAACGTGTTGGCCAGCGTCGCCCAGTAGAACGGCTTCTCCCCGGTGCGGTCCCGCGCGCAGAACAGCGTGCGATCGGCCTGGTCCCAGATCGCGAAGGCGAACATGCCGGAGAGCCGCGGCAAGGCGTCCTCACCCCAGAGGCGCACCGCCTCGAGCAGCACTTCACAGTCGCTCCTGGTCCGGAACGAGATCCCGCGAGCCTCCAGCTCCCGCTTGAGCTCACGATAGTTGTAGATCTCGCCGTTGTAGACCAGGAGGAAGCGCCCGTCGTGCGAGGCGAACGGCTGGTTGGCCTCGGGGAGCGGATCGATGACGGCCAGCCGCCGGTGGCCGAGACCCACCTTTCCATCGGCTGAGCGCCAGGAGGCCGAATGATCGGGTCCCCGGTGCGCCAGATTGTCCCGCATGCGATCGAGCACAACCGTGTCGATCGGCCGTGAGGAGAGCGCACCCGCGATACCGCACATGCCGATGAACGCCGCACACGACATTTCGTGACAACGGTCAAACTGGCCGCGACTACGAGCGCACCGCCTCTCTCCCGAGCCGGTCGGGGCTATCTTGTTCGAGCCGCGCCGGTGAGCCCACATCCAACCCGAACGAGCCCAATGATCCCATCCCGACGCACGCCGCTCCTGCTGCTGTTCCTTCTCCTATCGGCACCTTTCGCTCGCGTCGCTGCACAGGGTCTGACGACGTCCTCGTACGCCTGCCGATTCGTCGAGGTCCCCGTCCGCGACGGCGTGCATCTGCACACCAGCATCTGTGCGCCGCGGGACAGCCAGGAGAAGCTGCCCTTTCTGCTCACCCGCACGCCCTACGGCATCCGCGGCGACACGGTCGTCGGAGACAGTTACCGGTTCCTCGCGGCGGACGGCTACATCTTCGTCGGACAGGATATTCGGGGTCGCTACGGGAGCGAGGGCCAGTGGGTGATGAACCGTCCGCTCCATGACCCCGCGGATTCCGCCGGGGTGGACGAGTCCACCGACACGTACGACACGATCGACTGGCTGCTCAAGAACGTCCCCAACAACAACGGTCGAGTCGGCGCGCTGGGCGTCTCGTATCCCGGCTTCCTCGCGACCATGGCCGGCATCAATCCGCACCCCGCGGTCAAGGCGGTGAGCCCGCAGGCACCGATGACCGATACCTGGATGGGCGACGACTTCTTCCACCAAGGCGCGTTCCGGCTGTCGTACGGGTTCGAGTACACCGCCGACCTCGAGCTCAGCAAGGACGAGTCGGTACCGCTGCCGATCGGCACCTGGGACACGTACGACTGGTACCTGAGGCAGATGGGTCCGTTGAGCGGTGTCGACGCCAAGTTCTTTCAGGGCCGGAATCACACCTGGACCTCATTCGTAGCGCACCCGTCGTACGACGCGTACTGGCAGGCTCGCGCGGTCCAGCGACGGCTCACCGCGCCGGCGGTGCCGACCCTGACCGTCGGTGGATGGTGGGACCAGGAGGACCGCTACGGACCCTTGGCGACGTACCGCGCGCTCGAGCGGGGCGACACCGGAAATCGGAACGCGCTCGTGATGGGACCCTGGAATCACGGCGGTTGGCGCCGGGGCGAGCCACGGCGGATGCCGGTAGTGGATCCCGGCACGTCGGAGTCGTACCTGCGTGACGTCGAGGCGCCGTGGTTCGCCTACTGGCTCAAGGACAAGGGCAAGCTCACCGTGCCCGACGCGTACCTGTACGACACCGGCGCGAAGCAGTGGCGCTCGTTCGACGTGTGGCCGCCCAAGGACGGGACCCCCCGGAGCCTCTACCTTCACGCCGGCGGCAAGGCGTCGTTCGAGCCGCCGGCCGCGAGCGAGGCCCCCTTCGACCAGTACGTCTCCGACCCGGCGCACCCGGTGCCCTACCGACCGCGTCCGGTGGAGCAGACCTACGATCCGCGAGGCTCACGCTGGCGGGTGTGGGAGACGGAGGACCAGCGGTTCGTGGACAATCGGCCCGACGTGGTGCGCTGGGTGTCGGCGCCGCTGGACGAAGATCTCACCATCGCGGGCGATGTGACGGCGCGCCTGGTGGCCTCGACCACCGGCCAGGACGCCGACTGGGTGGTGAAGCTGATCGACGTGTTCCCCGACAGCATGCCCGACCACTGGGAGTGGGGCGGCTACGAGCTCATGGTAGCCCACGAGATCATGCGGGGCCGCTACCGGAAGAGCTTCACCACGCCCGCGCCGCTCCAGCCGAACACGCCGCTCGAGTTCACCGTGGACCTGCACCAGCAGGCCTACACCTTCAAGCGGGGGCACAAGCTGATGGTGCAGGTGCAGAGCACGTGGTTTCCACTGTACGACCGGAATCCGCAGACCTGGGTGCCCAACATCTTCAAGGCCAAGACGACGGACTACAAGGCGCAGACGCACCGGATCTGGCATACGGCGGGGCGTCCGTCTCGGGTGGACGTGACGGTGATACGGTGAGCTGACGTGAGTCGCGCTGGAAGCGAGTCACCCTGAACGCAGTGAAGGGGGCATGAGCCAACGCATGCCCCCTTCGCTTCGCTCAGGGTGACTCCCGCGCTCACCGCTTACATGCGTACCCGCCGATCCCCCGGCTCCGCCGCCGCCAGGATGTCCCGCCGGAGCCGCGCGGCGGTCGACAGGACCCGGACAGGGTAGCGATAGCACCGCGGCGTGTTCGCCCCGCGGACACATCCATTGTACCGCTTGAGCGCTACCGTCACCGACCGGCTCCGCATCAGGTACAAGTGCAGGATCCGGGCGCCGTGGCAGATGTTGGCGTCCACGTTCATCAGGTCGTCCGACTCGCAGCCGTAGCTGCCGGCGTGGATCGGCATCACTTGCATCAGACCGATCGCACCCTGGCTGCTCACCGCCGCCGAGTCGAGCTGGCGGTTCTCCACCAGCAGGACGGCGGCGAGCAGGCTTGGGCTCATCCGGAGCCGCCCCGCCTCACGGGTCACGGCCCAGGCGGCACGCTCGGCGAGCTCGGGATT
>DATEJD010000196.1:0-6170 GCA_035278325.1 Gemmatimonadales bacterium
TGAGCGCAGCGAAGGGGGCATGAGCAGACGCATGGCCCCTTCGCTGCGCTCAGGGTGACTCCCCGAAGCTCAGCGCTCACTGCGCACACTAAAGGCTGCTCACCTCTATTCGGAGTGACGTCGTGGCAACTGCGTTCGACGTGATCATCATCGGCGGCGGACCCGCCGGCTATGTCTGCGCCATCCGCGCGGCCCAGCTCGGGCTGGCCACGGCGGTGGTGGAGCGAGACAAGCTGGGCGGCGTGTGCGTCAACATCGGGTGCATTCCGACCAAGGCGCTGCTCCACAGTGCCTACGTGGCCAACCTGATGGCGCACGACGCGAAGGAGCTGGGCGTCGAGGTGAACGGCGTCAAGACGGACTACGGCGTTGCCATGCGCCGCTCGCGCAAGGTGAGCGAGCAGAACTCGAAGGGCGTCGAGTTCCTCATGAAGAAGCACAAGGTGACCGTCATCCGGGGCACCGGCGTGCTGGGCAAGAACCGTACGGTGAAGGTCGGGAACGACGAGTACCAGGCGCGGAAGGCGGTCGTGATCGCGACCGGGTCGCGGGTCAAGGGCATCCCGCAGATCGGGCTCGAGATCAACAAGACCACCGTCATCAGCTCGGACGAGGCGCTGTTCCTGGAGCAGGTGCCGAAGACTATCGCGGTGATCGGTGCCGGCGCGGTGGGGTGCGAGTTCGCCGACATCTTCAACGCCTTCGGGTCGAAGGTCACCCTGATCGAGGTCCTGCCCCGCATCCTCCCGCTGGAGGACGCCGAGGCGTCCGACGCGCTGGCCAAGAGCTACAAGAAGCGAGGTATCACGACCATCGCGGGCGCCAAGGTGACGAAGGCCACGGTCGCCGCCGACAAGGTGACGCTGGAACTGGAGGCGGGCGGCAAGAAGGAGACCCTCGAAGTCGAGAAGGTGCTCATGGCCGCCGGGCGCGCGGTGAACACCGAGGGCATGGGGTTCCAGGAGGCCGGGGTCCAGCTTACCGATCGGGGCTTCGTCAAGGTGAACCTCGCCACGCTCGAGACCACCGCTCCCGGCGTCTACTGCATCGGCGACGTCGCGGGCCCGCCCATGCTGGCGCACAAGGGGAGCCGCGAAGGGGTGGTGGTCGCCGAGCGCATCGCGGGCCACCAGCCGCACGCGATCAAATACGACAACGTGCCCAGCGTGACCTACTGCCATCCCGAGGTGGCGAGCATCGGCCTTACCGAGGACCAGGTCAAGGAAAAGAAGCTGGACTACCAGGTGGGTCGGTTCCCCTTCAGCGCCAACGGCCGGGCCCGGACCGCCAACGAGACCGAAGGGTTCGTAAAGATCATCCGCGACAAGAAGTATGGCGAGATCCTGGGTGCGCACATCGTGGGCAGTCACGCCTCCGAGATCATCCACGAGCTCACCGTGGCGCGCGAGAACGAATACACCGTCGAGGAGGTCGATCTCGCCATTCACGCCCACCCGACCCTGTCGGAGGCGATCGCCGAGGCGGCGCTCGACTCGATGGGCCGCGTGATCCACATCTGACCGTGGACCCCGTCCGCCTCGCCCTCCTGGCGATGGGGTCCGGCATGGCGTTCGGACTGGCGGTGGTGAGCCTGACGGTGCTCGGAGTGGATCTCGTTCGCCCGGCGACGCCGCCGCCTGATCTGGCGTCCGGCCCGGCATTCTATCTCCTCATGTTCGGTACGCTGCTGGGCCTGGTGCTCGCCGGGGCCGTCGCCTGGCGGCTCCTGGCGCCGGTGCTCTCGACCTACCGGCGGGGTGGCCTCAGCCTGGTCACCGCGATGGCGACCGTGCTGCCCATGCTCCTCTGCATGATCGCGAACCAGCTCGCCGGCCGCGCCGGGCTCCTCGCGCTGGCGCTGGTGGCGCTGCTGATCGCCGTGCTGCTCGCCGGTTGGGCCCGGCGCGCGGGAGTCGGCGCGTGAGCCGCCGCCTGATGGTGGCCGAGCTCGGCCCGCGTCCCTATGGGGAGGTGCTCGAGCTGCAGCGGAGCCTCTGCCGGCAGCGCATGGCCGGCGAGCGGCAGGAGGACCTCCTGCTGCTGGTCGAGCACGAGCCGGTGGTGACGTTGGGCCGCGGCACTCGGCCGAGCAGTGTGCGGCTCTCGCCGGACGCCATGTCGGCCCGAGGGGTCGCGCTGGTCGAGGTGGAGCGCGGCGGCGACGCGACCTTCCACGGACCCGGCCAGCTGGTGGGCTACCCGGTGCTCGACCTGCGTGAGCACCGGGAAGACCTGCATTGGTACCTGCGCCAGCTCGAAGGCGTCCTGATCACGGCCCTGGCCGACCTGGGCGTGCCCGCCGAGCGCAACCCGGGCCTCACGGGCGTGTGGACCCGGGGCCGGAAGATCGCGAGCATCGGCATTCACGTGAAGCAGTGGGTCACGTTTCACGGGTTCGCGCTCAACGTCAGCAACGATCTGCGCGGGTTCGATCTCATCGTGCCGTGCGGTATCGACGGTGTGGTCATGACCAGCGTGGCGCGCGAGCTCGGCCGGGCCGATATGACTGATCTCCAGGCCGAGGCCCGCAAGGCGATCGTGGCGGCGTTCGTGACGACGTTCGGCTACGAGGCAGTGGAGCTTGGGGGCACGCAGTTGCCGGCGCTTCACGCTCCGTGACCGGGCGAGCGCCGGTGGCGGTTCACCACGGAAGGCACGAAGAACACGAAGGCCTCCGGGTACCTCCGGACTCCTCTCATTCCGCGCCAGAAGAGGTCGTCAGGTGATTTTTTGGGGGTGCGGGGGGCAACCATCATCCTCCGGAACCGTTCCGACTCGGCAGGAGAGGAGGGTAAAGGGGCGCGGAGTCCTTCGTGCCCTCCGTGCTTCCGTGGTGAACAGCCACCGGAGCCTTGAAGGAGCACGGAGTCAGCCCGTGACCCGCGTGGCCAACAGCCACCGGGGCTGACCAGCGAGACGCCCATCATGGACCGCATCGACGCCCACGACCCGACCCGCCCGCGCCTGCCGCCGGGACAGATCGTCACCCGGAAGTGGCCGGTCCTGCACTACGGCACGGTCCCGTCCGTGGACCTCCGCACCTGGCGGTTCGACGTCACCGGCGCCGTGGAGCGCCCGCTGTCGCTCAGCTGGGACGACCTCCAGGCCATGCCGCACCGCGAGACGGCCTGCGACATCCACTGCGTCACCCGCTGGAGCCGGTACGACAACGTGTTCGAGGGTGTCCCGGTGCAGGCCGTACTCGAGCGAGCCGGCGTGAAGCCGGAGGCAGGCTACGTGATGGTGCATGCGGCCCAGGACTACACCACCAACCTGCCGCTGGCGGACCTGGACCGCCCCGCCAACCTGCTCGCCTTCCGGCACAACGGGGAGCCGTTGCCACCCGAGCACGGGGGTCCGGTGCGCCTGCTTGTCCCGCATCTCTACTTCTGGAAGAGCGCCAAGTGGGTGACGGGATTCGAGCTGCTGGAGGAGGACTACCCGGGATTCTGGGAGTAGAACGGCTATCACATGCGGGGCGATCCCTGGCGGGAAGAGCGCTACGGGCGTCCCGACCCGGTCCGGATGCGCCGCGGGCCACGGTAGGCCCCGTCAAGTCTTGCCTTTGGCGCCCAATCCGGTTTCTCTGTCTAACATGTCAGATTCACCCAGACATCCGTCGCCCGAGGCGCAGGCGGAACAGCGGATCAAGGATATCCTCCGCGCGGCGGACAGCTGGTCCAAGGAAGCCCCCAAAGCGCTCACGCCCGCCATCCGCGCGGTGTGCATCCGGCTCGCGGAGATGGTGGCCGACCAGCGCCACTATCTCGCCCCGCTCCCCGAGCCCCAGGAGAGCGAGCGCCGCACGGTGCTCACGATCGTGGCCGACCGCCTCCGCTCGGGCTCCATCACCGAAGGGCTGAGTGAGCACCTGAAGGCGCTCGAAGAGATGGAGCTCCGCTCCACCGGCTCGTGGTCCATGGTCGCCTCGGCGCAGCAGGAATGGATCACCACGGCCATCCGGTACCTCGAGGCCTGCGCGGCAACGCTCCCGGAAGGCGAGCGCCCGGACCCCTACTGGGCGGACGACGTCGTGGCGGGCATCATCGCCTCGGCGCGCGCGCTCATCGGCATCGACGAGCTGCACGCGCGCACCGAGGCCCGCTATTCGGGACCGATCAAGCGGGTGACGCCGGAAGAGGAGCCGTAGCCGGCGCTCCCTGCTCCGCGAACATCTCGAAGAAGCGACCGAAGATCTCGATCCCGCTCCACAGCTGAGCGAGATCGAGTTTTTCGTTGGGGGAGTGGAGGCCGTCATCGGGCAGGCCGATGCCGGTGAGGAGCACGGGCGTGCCCGTGAGACCGAGCTCGGGCACGATGGGAATCGAGCCACCGGCCCGCACCCGCACGGCCGAGCGCCCGGTGGCCGCGGCGAACGCCGCATCGAGGATGTGGAACGCCGGGTGGCTCACGTCCACCTGCACCGGGTCGCCGCCGTGGAGCAGCTTGACGTGGACGTCGGCCCACCGCGGCGCGAGCGATGCGACCGCCCGTTCCAGCTGCTTGCCGACCTTCGCGTACGTCTGCCCCGGCACGAGACGCAGGCTCACCTTGGCGGTGGCCTGCGCGGGGATCACCGTCTTGGCGCCCTCCCCGACGAAGCCGCCCTTGATGCCGTGGATCTCGAACGTGGGCAGGGCCCACACCCGCTCGAATACCGAGTACTCCTTGAGCCCGGTCAGCACCTGGCCGGTCACTTCGTCCCTCACGAAGGCGGCCTTGTCGAACGGGAGCTGCTTCCAGCTCTTGAGCTCGGCCTTGCCGGGGGGCTCGACCGCCTTGTAGAGCTTGGGAATCTGGATCTCGCCGTCGGCATCCTTGAGCTTGGCGAGCAGCCGTACCAGGGTCTCGAGCGCGTTGGGGGCCACGCCGCCATAGGTGCCAGAATGGAGATCCCGCTCGAGCGTCCGCACCGAGATCTCCGCGTAGCAGATGCCACGCAGCGCGGTGTAGACCGCGGGCCAGCCGGGCGCGTAATAGGACATGTCGCACACCAGCGCCGCGTCGGCACGGGTCCGCTCCGGCTCGGCGTGCAGCAGGTCGGCAATGACGTGGCCGCCGCACTCCTCCTCGCCTTCGAAGATGAAGCGGACATTGAGCGGTGGGCGTCGCTCGCCGTCCAGGGTGGCCTCGTAGGCCTTGAGCAGGCAGAACACCTGACCCTTGTCATCGGCCGCCCCGCGCGCGTACAGGCGGCCGTCGCGCACGGTGGGCTCGAACGGCGGCGTGCGCCACTCCTCCAGGGGGTCGGGCGGTTGGACGTCGTAGTGCCCGTAGATGAGGAGCGTGGGGCGATCGGGCACCGGCGGGCTCTCGGCCCACACGACTGGGTGGCCGTCACCCTCGATGATCTGGACGGTCGGGCACCCGAGCGTCTGCAACTCGTCGCGCAGCCATTCCGCGGCACGACGACAATCGGCAGCGTGGACTGGGAGGGCGCTCACGCTCGGAATGGAGAGAAAGCTGGACAGCTCGCCCAGCAGGCGGCTCTGCTCGCGCGCGACGAAGGTGGTATCCATGGCCGGAAAGGTACACAGGACGGCAAGTCACGCGAGGGTGACCTGCCTCACCGCCTTCGCCTCGTGCGCGGGCCTACCCTCCCGACCACGACCAAAGGGAGCGCGCCAGGGTACGCGAGGGCGGCCCGTGAACGCTCCAGTAGCGCGGCAGGAGGCAGGATGTCGAAAGCTCAATTGACGGTCCTCGTGGCGGCGCTCGCCACGGGCGTCTTCGCGCCGCGGCTGGCGGCGCAGGACACGTCGACTACACGCGAGACACGCCCCGACACCTCGGGATACAACGGCACGGCCGGGGTCGATACGACGGCGCAACCGGGACGCGTGGGCGCGGGCGCCCTCGACTCGTCCGGGGTTGGGCTGGATACCATGCGTCGGCAAGGAGCCGATACGATGGCCAACCCGGGCCGCTCGGATACAAGCGGTATGCAGGGCAGGCATCCCAGCGCCACCCAGCCGGGAGACAGCATGAGCCCCACGGGCTCGCCATCCGATTCGGCGAGCGTCTCGCAGCCGACCAAGCAGCCGGGGCAGAGTACGTCTCGGACGGGGGATTCGGCCAGCAGTACCGGGCCATAGGCCTCGTGCGCTGGTGAGGCCCACATCGTCGTGCGTGTTCCGGTGAGCGGCGGGCCTCCGGTGGCCGTTCACCAC
>DATEJD010000197.1:0-2770 GCA_035278325.1 Gemmatimonadales bacterium
CGGAAAAGTTGTCACCCTCGGCCCGCAACAGCACAGCACGGACGTCGCTCGTGGCGGCGGCCTTGACAGCGTTGCTCAGGTCGGTAATTGCCTCCAGGCTGAACAGATTCCGCGGCGGGTTGTTGATGACGATCTCGCCCAGCTGATCGTGTTCTTGGAAGGTGACGAGCGGCATGTGGAACACCTCAGTTTCTGGAGTAGGAGGGATAGGTCTTTTGACTCTCGATCTTCATGTCGGGAAGGGGCGTTAGCATCCGCCACTGGCCAGCGCAACTGGCCAGTGACCGCAGGGCCGCTGTCACATGGGGATCTCAGAGCGCGGCGTGGGCGGGAATGAAACCGGAGAGCGGCCGTATCGCTATGTCAGGACCTGCTCGAGCTGGACACGCGAGGTGATGTTGAGCTTGGTGAAGACCTTGCTCAGGTGGTACTGGGCCGTGCGCGAGCTGATGTAGAGGCGGGCCCCGATCTCGGGGTTGGACAGCCCCTCACGGGCGAGCTTGGCGACCTGGGCCTCCTGAGCCGTTAGTTCACCCTGGCTGCTGACACTGCGCTTTCGTGCTCTTCTCTCACCGGTCGCCCGCAGCTCTCGCATCGCACGCTCGGAAAAAGCCTCCATCCCCATCGCCTCGAACATGTCGAGAGCTGCGCGCAGCTGGTCCCGGGCGTCGCCAGGGCGGCGTTGACGGCGCAGCCATTCTCCAAATACAAGGTGTGCGCGGGCGAGTTCGGCGCGCATCCGGGTATGACCAAGGTGCTCAATCGACTGTTCGTAGAACTCCTCAGCCTCCGCGCTATCGGCCAGCAACGCTCGCGACCGCGCCTGCAGGCCCAGCGCCCAGCCGCTGGCGGTGGCGGCGGCCATCTCGGCGAGCCGGCGATAGGCGTCGGTGGCTGCAGCGCTTTGCCCACTGCGCACGGCGGCCTCGATCAGCTCGGCCAAAGCCCAGTAATGGTAGATCACGTCCAGGGGGCTCTCGCTGGCCTGCTGGGCTGCGGCAAGAGCGTTCTGGTAACGGCCGAGGCCGTTGTTGAGCACTGCGCTCGCCCACGTGGCCGCCGCTAGGCGGCCTCCTTCGCCTCGGAGTAGCGCTTCGCTCGTGCTGGCTTCGATGAGGGGGGACGCCTCGGCTTCGTGCCCTAGAAAGGCCGCCAGGGCCATGGCGCCGTAGGGCCCCGGTTCGAGCCCTGTGGCATCGGTTGCCGCTCGCACCTCCTCGACGAGAGATGCCGCACCGGAGAGGTCGCCGGCCAAGACGCGAATGAGTGCTTGGCCGTTGAGAGCGATAGGAAGCTCGCTGAGCGCCCCCGCCTTGCGGCAATACTTGGCCCACCGCTCGAAGAGCACCTCGCAGGCATCGTCGTCCCATAGAACTAGGGCTACCACGGTGGCCTCCGGCATCCCGCGCAGTTCCTGGTCCGCTCGCATGTCGCCGACGAAAGCGTTCAGTGCGCTCCGCAAGATCGGCAAGCTCGCGGTGTACCCCTGGAGGAAGTTCGCCGCCAGGCCGTCGAGTAGGAGGTCGGACGCAGTAAGTGCGGGCCCTGAGGGGGCACTGACCTGGCGCGCCACGTCCAGTATCGAACCTCCTGGAGCGGCAAATCGGCCCGCGAACAGGGCGGCCATCATCGCGTCCATGTAGGTCGCCCGGGCAAGCCGGGGAGCGATCGGCTCGAGCCGCTTGGCCGCGTTCAGGAGCAGTGCCGGCGCGTCGCGACCACGCCTCGTGACATATGCCACTTGGGCTCGCACCAAGTCGGCGCGAGCGCGCTCGAGCTCGCCGAGCGGCCCGGTTTCGGCCATGGCGAGCAGGTCAAGCCCCGCATCCACGGCCCCCGCTTGGACCTTGGCCTGCGCCGCGGCCAGCGCCCGTGTCGTCCGTTTGGCCGGATCGGGCGTCAGTACCGCCGCCCGCTCCAGGAACGCCGCCGCGGCGGCGAACCCACCTCGCGCCCGCGCGCGGCCGGCCGAGCCCTCGAGCTCAGCGGCGACCTCCTCGTCGGGGCCAGGGGCGGCCTGGGCACGGTGCCACGCGCGGCGGTCGGGATCAAGCACCGGATCTGTGACCTCTGCTAGTGCCCGGTGTGCCTCCTGCCGTCCTTGTGCTGACGCCGAGTGATAAACCGCCGAGCGTACGAGCGGATGGCGGAAGCGCACTCTGGCGCCGAACGCGACCAGGCCGGCGTCGACTGCGGGGTTCGCTGCTGCCCGATCGATCCCCAGATTGTCCGCGGCTTGCCACACCAGCAGCGGTTCTCCCAGCGGCTCGGCGGCGGCCAGCAACAGCAGGCGGCGGGCATCGGCGGGGAGCGCGCTAATGCGCCGCTGGAAGGTCTCCTCGATCCGGTCCGGCAGCGCGAGAGCGCCCGGAAGGCCGAACCCACCTGCTAGTTCCCCGGGGGTCAAGCCTCGTGACAGCTCCACCAATGCCAGTGGGTTGCCTCCGGTCTCTGCGATGATCTCCTCGCGCACCCGGATATCGACCGGCTCGGTCAGCACCGTATCGAGCAACGCCCGCGCGTCCTGGCCCGTCAACCCCTCTATCACCAGCTGCGGCAGCCCAGTCAGCTCCCCGGCCGGAACCCGGGCCGAGAAGACAAGCCCCACCGACTCCATTCCCAGCCGACGCGCAACAAAGGTCAGGACCTGGGCCGAGGCCCGATCCAGCCACTGCGTGTCATCCACCACGCAAACGAGGGGGCGATCTTCTGCGGCCTCGGCCAGCACGCTGAGAACGGCGAGGCCGACCAGGAACCGGTCCGGCACCGG
>DATEJD010000198.1:0-3673 GCA_035278325.1 Gemmatimonadales bacterium
CCGCGGGCGAGGTGGTCACTCGAGTCGGGCCGTACGCGCCCACCGAGAAGCAGGTGGCGTTCTATCAGCGGCTGGCCGAGTCCCCGGTGTTCACCGAGGAAGAGCGGCGCCGCGCGCTCGAGTGGCTGGCCACCAAGGCCACCCGCCAGACCATCAAGGACCAGATCGACTGGCTCAAGCGCCAGGTGGAAACGCGCCGGGCCAACCGCGGGCAATCAGCCGCGTAGCTCTGACACCAATCGAGCGTCAGGCGGGGGTGCTGCCTTCGGGCAGGCCCCCGCTTGTCATTGGCGGGTGGCTCCCCAGCGAATCTCGCGCAGGCGCCGACGCCCCGCTCTGCCATGACACCACCGCCGCGAGCGGTGGCGGCCGTGTTTTGCGACTGGCCAGAGATTTTGCACCGCCGGCTCAAATACCGACAGCCGGCAATCCACGCAAGCCGCTGTTAATCAACACCTTCTACAGTGAGTTCTGACGGCCTGATTCGTGCGTCTGCCCGACGCAAAACCGCTGCACATCCGCAACCCTGTTTCCGATCCGCCAGGCATGAAGCGACTGCTCCAGCTCTGCCCGCTCGTCGCCCTGGCGGCCTGCGCCGGTCAGCTCCCACCCGCGCCCACGGCCACGCCGGTGTCGACGGCCGTTCACGATTCGCTGGCTCCTGTCGTCGATCTCGACGCGCTCACCCACGAAAGCTCCGCGGCCGACGCCGCGGTCCTGAACGATCTGGCCGACGCCACCCCGAGCGACGCCGTGGTGCCCGCGTTCGACGCGAGCGGGGTGCGCTGGGACATCGACGTCCTGACCTACGCGAACCACCCTCGGGTCCGCTACTACCTCGACTACTTCCAGGGCCCCGCGCGGAGCCGGATGGAGATCTTCCTAAGCCGCGGCGCACGCTACGAGTCGCTGATTCGCGCCCGGTTCCAGAGCGAAGGGCTCCCCGGCGACCTGGGCTACCTCGCGCTGATCGAGAGCGGCTACTCGAACGAGGCCGTGAGCCGGGCCTACGCCGTGGGCATGTGGCAGTTCATGCGCGGCACCGGAAAGGGGTACGGCCTCCGGGTGGACTCCTGGGTCGACGAGCGGCGCGATCCGGTCAAGGCAACTGACGCCGCGGCCCGCCACCTCCGCGATCTGCGCGAGCGGTTCGGCTCGCTGTACCTGGCGGCCGCCGCCTACAACGCGGGCGCCGGGAAGGTCTCCCGCAGCCTCGGCAAGCTCGAGTGGGATGCCCCCGCCGACCCGGCCGCCACCACTGGGGACAGCCTCGACGCCGCACCCGAGGACGCGGATAGCAACGCCACGGATCTCGTCGACGCCGACAGCGCCGGCACTGACAGCGAAACCGCCGACGGCGCGACCGCCGATGGCACTGCCGCCGATAGCGCTGCCGCCGATGCCGTCGAGGCCACCACGGTCGAGGCCACCACGGTCGAGGCCGCCGCCGCGCCCGTCGAGGATGTGGTCGCCACCCCGGTGCAGGACATCACCAGCGACGCGGCCTTCTTCCGGCTCGCCTCGAGCGACCTGCTCGCGACGGAAACCCAGGACTACGTGCCGAAGCTCATCGCCGCGGCGATCATCGCCAAGGCGCCGGAGCG
Source organism: Gemmatimonadales bacterium (assembly GCA_035278325.1). Taxonomy (GTDB): domain Bacteria; phylum Gemmatimonadota; class Gemmatimonadetes; order Gemmatimonadales; family GWC2-71-9; genus CAVVWJ01. The sequence goes on from DATEJD010000198.1 coordinate 1,605, forward strand.
GTACGGTTTCTCCTCTCCTACGCCCGTCCCGCTGGTCTACGACTCGATCGTAGTCCACGATGCCACCGGCCTCGACGTGATCGCGCGACTCGCGGGCAGCAGCTTGGCGGAGATCCGGGACCTCAATCCCCAGTACCTCCGGCTGGCCACGCCGCCGCGGTCCACGATGGTGGTCCGACTGCCCGCGGGCACCGGCCCCAAGGTCGTCGCGCGTTACGAGGAGCTGAGCCCCAAGGCGCGAGTCCACTACCTGACCCATGTGACCGGGCGCGGCGAGCGCCTGACCGCGATCGCGGCGCGCTATCGGCTGCCGGTGGGCGACCTCCGAGCGGCCAATCCGAAGGTCCGGACCAATCGGCCCGCGCGCGGCACCCGGCTGGTGATTCCCACTGTCGCAATCCCCTCTGCCCTGGCGATGCGCGCCACCGGCGCCATCGGCTCGGGGCACGCGACGTACGCTCGCGGCGCCACCCACCGGGTGCGTCCCGGCGAGACGCTCACCGGCATCGCGCGGCGGTACCGCGTATCGGTCCGCTCCCTCCGGCGCGTGAACGCGCTGGCCGTGCATCAGACCCTGCGTGCCGGGATGCGCCTCCGCATCCCCGGCTGACCTCAACCCCAACCGGCACTCGCCCAGAGCCCCGTGGCCCCCGACAGCAGCGCACCGCCCACCCAAGCTGTTGCACCACTCTCAGAGCGCACCGCCTTCGCGGTGCTCGGCTCCATGGTCCTGCTGATCGTGGCGCTCACCGTTCTGCTGATCCAGACCACCTGGGTCGACTCGGCCAGCGCGGCCGAGCCACCCGCCGCCGACGGCACCAGCCTCGCTCAGCGGTGACCGGTCACCGCCGGCGCGGCCTCGGGTTCACGCTCGCCACCCTGGCGCTCGCGGCGATCGTGCTCACGGGCGCCGACAGGGGGACGTCGCACGCCTACGAGGCCACGTCCCCGTCGGGCGACACGCTCCGCGTCCGCCTCGCATCCACCTCCGCGGCGGGTCACGGCGAGCACGGCCTCGGCACGATGGTGATGGGTTACTACTCGGTCCACGGCCTGCCGCCGGTCGAAGGGATGATCGTCGTCACTGATACGGGGCTCGTCTTCCGGTCGGCGGACGGTCGGCTGGATCGGACCCTGCCGCTGGTGGGGCCGGTGCGCCGCTCGGCGCAGGGCTCCTGGCGGGCCTCCGCGGTGTCGCTGGCCTACGTGGACACGTCGCTGGGACGTCCGGCCTATCTCTTCCGGGTCGAGGGCGGCGTGTTCGAGACCGACGCGCCGGGGGCGCTGCTGGATGTGGCGCAGCACCCGGAGTGGCTCGACAGCCTGGCGTCGAGGGAGTGGACCGCGGAGCGGGCGCTGGTGACGTCGGACGATGACGCGTCGGTGTGGGTGGTGATGGCCGGGGTGACCACGGGCGCCTACGCGGATTCGCTCTACGCGATCTTCGGACGCCCGTCACGGCCGGCCGGCCTGGTGGGCGCGCACGGACGGGCGGCCGGCCGACTGGGCGAGTACGTCAGCTCGCGCGATTCGCTGGCGCTCGACCCGGCCCGGATCACCAGCAGCGAGCAGCTGCGCCACACGCTGGCCCACGAGCTGGCCCACCGCTGGCAGGCTCGCGCGAGCCGCCAGCTCGCGATGCTGTGGCAGGGCGTAAGGCCGATCCGTGATCCCAAGCGCTACGGCTATGGCAACGTCAGCGAGCACCAGGCCGAAGCGGCTGCCTTCGCCATTCACTTCCTGCTCTCGACCGCCGCGTCCCGCGACCAGGCAAGCGCCGCGGTGACGCTCGATCATTACGAGCTGCTGGTGCCCGGCACGCGAACCCTCGCGCGGTACTTCGCGCTCCAGCCGGTGTTCGCCCGGCACCCGCTCAGAGGCTGGCTCCTGGGGGCACCGGCAGCGTCCTAGCGCGGAGCGGGTGATTTCCCTGAAGCATCCCTGCCGGACGATCCCCTACAGACGATCCCCTACAGACGATCCCTTCCAGACGATCCCTTCCAGACGATCCCTTCCAGAGGAAAACCGTCAGAGGAAAACCGTCAGAGGAAAACCGTCAGAGGAAAACC
>DATEJD010000199.1:0-4089 GCA_035278325.1 Gemmatimonadales bacterium
CCAGGAAGATCAGGCCGAACAGCAGCGCGGCCTCGAGCGAAAACGGCGAGCGAAGGCGGCTGGCGAAAGCCCGACCGGCCGACTGTTTGGCGGGGTCGTTGCCACGCCGGAGCAGGGCCACGAGCAAGGCGGTTGCCGTCATCAGCACCAGTGGGCCGGCCGCAGCCAGCGCCGCCGAGAGCGAGATGACCGCCAGCAGGACCGTGTTCCGCAACAGCATCGCCGCGGTCGCGAGCGCGACGCTCCGGAAGGCGACGCCGGATGCGTGCCCACCGGAATCCTCGACCCGACTGGCCAGGTCCGCCACCGTCACGGTGCTGTTCACCACGCCGCCGAAGAAGGAGCCCAGCAGGATGCCACGCGCCCCGTACAGCTTGAGCAGCACGTAGTTGACGAATCCGAGCGCGGCGATGAGGATGACGGTGACCCAGGCAGACCGGGGCTCGATGAGATGCCACGGATCCACCGTGCCCTTGGGAAGCGCCGGGTACACGACGAAGGCCAGGATGGCGAGCAGAATGGCCGACCGGAGCTCGGCGTCGGTGAGCGCCCGGCTGAATCCGGCCAGCGGCTCCTTCCACGCCAGCAGCGCGCTCACCGCGACGCCCAGGGCCGTCGCGGTAAAGGCGTGACCCTGGCCCGCGAGCAGACCCACGTATCCGGTCACCAGCAGGGCGGCGGAGGTGGTGATCTCGGCGCCTTCGCCTTTCCGGATCGTGTCCATGTTGAGGAGGACCAGGAGCACACTGAGCAGCCCCACCGCCAGCAGGGCGTAGGACTCGCCCAGCAGCCCGCCCACCGCGCCCAGCAGCGCGGCGAACGTGAAGGTCCGAAGGCCGGCTTCCTTCTGGCGCCGCTCGCGCTCGATTCCGCTCAGCATGCCCAGGCCTAGCGCCAGGGCGAGCCGGGCCAGCGTCGGTACCGAGGACCATTCGGGCGCCGAGTCGACCATGCCCAAGTCTACCACCTGGAAAGCCCATCCTGGCGGGAGCTTGCGGCAGCCACCGTCAGCGACGACCTTTCTGCCTCCGAATCCATGCGACGACTCCCCCTCGATCTGGACTCCGACGCTTGACCGGGCACGCCTCGCCGGGGGAACGCCCCGCCGGCGGATACACCGTACTCGTGGTGGACGACGAGGAGGCCGTGCGCCGACTGGCCGTCCGAATGCTCACCTGGAGCGGCTATCAGGCCATCGAGGCCCGCCATGGCCGCGAGGCCCTGGCCGCCATCGAGGAGCACAACGGGCCGGTCCACCTGATCCTGACCGACATCAAGATGCCGGGCATGAACGGCCGGGAGCTCGGCCGGCTGATCGAGGAGCGGTGGCCGGGCAAGCCGATTCTGTACATGTCCGGCTTCGCGTCGGAGGTGTTTCAGGGTGGGCTGCTGGAGCCCGGCGCGCCGTTTCTCGCCAAGCCGTTCACCCAGGAGGCCCTGGCCGCCAAGGTCCGAGGCCTCCTCGAGGGCGGGAGCGTCCCCGGCCGCTAGCGCGCCAGGATCAGGATGGCGGGCCCAGCGCCATGAGGCTCCCGCCCAGCATGTTCGCCAGTTCTCCCCACACATCATGCACCTTCCGCTTCGGACAAGCGCCGGCAGTCGCCGATGCATGATTGCCATGCATCCGGTCGCCAGCGCGCGGGGAAGGTCCGGGTGACCTGGCCTTTTCACCCGACCGTGATCCGGACCGCCGCGCTCACCAGCGGTAGGTCGACAAACTTAGGTTGGCCGGGCTCCGCGAGGTCCCGAGTCTCTGCCGGAAGCGGGAGTATATTGTCCCAGACCAATGCCATAGGTTGCACGAGGCGCTGGCGGTCCGTGGCTCGGAGTATGGCTGCGAACGGAGCCCCGGGAACCTGGGAAGGTCCCCGGGGCGAGGGGCGAAGCCAGCCGCGGAGCCGCAACGGGTGTTGCAGGCGGTCGGCAGATCGGGGTCCGGCTTGAGGGGTGGATCGCGCGTCGCCGGGAGGGGTCCAAAACCTCGTAAGTGGCATAAATGTTGATCTTTCCGACACGTCCCCGTAGGCTTCGCACCATCCGATGGACCTGAGAGGTCAGCGCGAGATGACGACAGCTGGAGTAGAGGTCCAGCGTGCCCGGGGTAGCTCAGCTTCGGGGGACGGGTCCACGGCGCCGCTGCGGATCATCTGTCCCACGTACTGGTACCCCCAGCACGCCACCGACACCCAGGCCACGTACGTCCACGACATCAACCGCCATCTGGTCCGCCGGGGCCATTCGGTGACCGTCGTGACGCCAGGCAACTCGTCGCTTCCCGCTGCCGAGCAGTTCGATGGGGTGGACGTGTTGCGGTTTCCCATGGAGCTCCCGGTCGATCTGACGTACGGGCGGGTGGCCCAGAGCCGCGTCAATGTGATTGGCAAGCTGGCCCGGATCGCGGTCATGGCGCACTACCTCGAGGCGCAGTACCGGGCCACGGTAGCTGCCGCACGCTCGCGCTCGGCCGATGTGATTCACGCCCACTGGGCCATTCCGACTGGCCCCGCCGCTGTCCAGGCCGCCCGCAAGCTCGGCCTTCCCAGCGTGATCACGATGCACGGCGGCGACGTGTACGTGAACCCCGAGCAGGGCTACGATTTCCCCACCCGGTGGTATGTCCGGCCGCCGCTGCGATGGACGCTGCGGCATGCCGGCGCTCTCACGGCCATCACCGAGGACTGCCGGCAGCACGCGCTTCGGGCCGGCGCGCCGCATGAATCCGTTCACCTGGTGTTCAACGGCACCGACCTTCGGCGGTTCAGCCCCGCGCCGGGCGGCAAGACGGTGGACCCCAAGTACGGCCCGCTGATGATTTTCGCCTGCCGCCAGCTGTTCCCGCGAAAAGGCATCCGGTTTCTGATCGAGGCGGCCGCCCGGCTCACGCCGCGGTTCCCGGAGCTGCGCGTGGTCGTGGCCGGCGACGGGTTCGAGCGGCCCGAGCTGATCAAGCTGGCCGAGTCGCTCGGGATCTCCGAGCGGGTCACCTTCCTGGGCTGGGTTCCCAACAGCGATCTCCCGCCGTACTACCGGGCGGCGGCCATCTCGGTGATTCCCTCGCTGGAGGAGGGCTTCGGCATTCCCGCGGCCGAGGCGATGGGCTGCGAGACGCCGGTCGTGGCCAGCGACGCCGGCGGCCTGCCCGAAGTGGTCGAGCAGGGCGTGACCGGCCTCATCGTGCCGCGGGGCGATTCGGCGGCGCTGGCCGACGCCATGGGCAGCCTGCTGGCCGATCCGGCCCGGCGGGCGGAGATGGGCCGCGCCGGCCGCGAGCGCGCGCTCCGGCTGTTCGACTGGGACCGCACCGCGGAGCAGTTCGAGCGGATCTACGCCAGCGTCATGGCGAGGGGCCGGTGACCGACCGGCTCTTCGCCTTCCGCTGGGATGTCGATCATCGGGTGTGCATCACGGACGGGCTTCCCCGGATCCGCGCCGTCTGCCGCGACTTCGGCGTTCCCAACACCTTCTTCGTCAATCTGGGCCGGTCCACCAACCTCCGCGAATGGCTGGGGAAGGGGATCACGCGGTCCAAGGCCAAGCTGGCCGATCGCGACGCGGTCCATCTCATCAAGAAGACCGGCTGGCCACGCTTCATCGTCGAGACCGCCCTCTCGCGCCCCGTCGGGCTCAACTTCGTGCCGGAGATCCAGGCACTCCAGGCCGAAGGCCACGAGCTGGGCCTCCATGGCGGCATGGACCACGTCATCTGGAGCCGGCGGTTCCACGAGCTGCCGGACGAGGACCTCGCCGCCGATGTCGACGAGTCCTACGGCCATTTCGTGCGTCACTTCGGCAAGCCCGTCGGGTTCTCGTCGCCCGGGTTCTACTCGGACGAGCGGGTCATGACCATGCTCGACCGCTACGGCTTCGGCTACAACGGTGACGCGATCGGGGGCGAGCCCCACCTGGCGTCCGCCGGAGGGCGCACGCTCCGGCACTGGACCATCCCGGTAACGCTGTGCGGGCCGCGCACCATTCCGTTTCTCGAGTATCACGGCGCGCGGGCCACGCCGGAGGCGGAGGTCATGCGGCAGCTGGACGAGCATCTCGAAGCCCATGACCAGGTGGTGCTGTACGGCCACCCGTGCTACG
>DATEJD010000200.1:0-9574 GCA_035278325.1 Gemmatimonadales bacterium
CAGCTCGACTCGGCGTTCGCGCTGGCCCAGGCGGGCGACCCGTCGGCCAGCGCGCGCGCGTTCGATGCCTACATGACGTTCGAGCAGGTGGAGCGCGGGGTGCGGGCCAAGAGCCCCGCGCTCGCGAGCGAGCTCGAGGCCGCGTTCGCCTCGCTCCGGACCCGAGCCGCCGGCGGGGCCACGCCCGCGGAGCTCGCCGCGCTTCGTCGCCAGCTCAACGCCGGCCTCGAGAACGCCGAGCGGGTGCTGGGCGACAAGGGATCGCCGGTCAACCTGTTCGTGCAGTCGTTCATCATCCTGCTGCGCGAAGGGCTCGAGGCGATCCTGATCGTCGGCGCGCTCATGACCTTCCTCGCCAAGATGGGCGCGGCGCACCGGAAGCGGGACATCCACATCGGGGTGGGCGCGGCGGTCGGCGCGAGCCTGGTGACCGCCGTGGCGCTGGAGACGATCTTCGTGCTGAGCCCGGCTCACCGCGAGGCGCTCGAGGGCGGCACCATGGTGCTGGCCACCGCGGTGCTGTTCTACGTGAGCTACTGGCTGCTCTCGAAGATGGAAGTGGTGAAGTGGAACCACTTCGTGAAGAGCAAGGTGCAGGACGCGCTGGACAGCGGGTCGGCGCTGGCGCTGGCCTCGGCGGCGTTCCTGGCGGTGTATCGCGAAGGGTTCGAGACGGTCCTGTTCTACAAGGCGCTGTTCGTCGCCGGCGCGGGCGGCACCATGCCGGTGGTGGCCGGCATCGTGGCGGGCTCGATCGTGCTGTGCGTCGTGTACATCGCCATCAACCGGTTCGGCGTGCGACTGCCGCTCAAGCCGTTCTTCGCCGTCACCAGCGCGTTCCTGTACTACATGGCGTTCGTCTTTGCCGGCAAGGGCATCGCGGAGCTGCAGGAAGGCGACCTCATCGGCACCACCATCCTGCCGTGGGCCCCGCGGATTCCGGCGCTGGGCATCTATCCCACCGCGGAGTCGCTGGGAGCACAGGCGATCCTGGTGCTGCTCGCGATCGTGGCGCTGGTGTGGAACTTCGTGATCGAGCCTCGACGGGTCCGCGGGGTCACCCCGGTGATGGTCCCCGAGCCGCGGCGGCGCGAGTCGGGGCCCGTCGCGCCGGCCCCGGCCCGCGTGCCGGCCGAGATGGTCTCGGGCACGGCCGTAGTGGAGCTGCTGCGCTCGCTCGAGCGGATGGAGGCCGACCTGGCCGAGATGCGCGCGGAGGTCGAGCGGATGCGGCGCCATCTCTGCGCCGAGTCGCCGGCGCCGGCCAAGCGCCCGCCGCGCTGATGTCCATCGCCACAGCCGACCTCTGCGACGAGTTCGGCGCCGAGCTTCGGGTCGCCGAGCCGCTCTTCCGTGACTGGGGCGGCTCGGTTGCTTTCGCGGGGCCGGTCGAGACGGTGCGGGTGTTCGAGGACAACGCGCTGATCCGCCAGGTGCTGGAGATGCACGGGCGAGGCCGGGTGCTGGTGGTGGACGGCGGGGGATCGCTCCGCGCCGCGCTGCTGGGTGGGAATCTGGCCGCGCTGGCCCATCGGAATGGCTGGGCCGGTCTGCTGATCTACGGCTGCGTACGAGATAGCGAGGAGCTTCGGACGGTGCCGCTCGGCGTGAAGGCCCTGGCGTCGATGCCGCGGAAGAGCGGGAAGCGGGGCGAGGGCGAGCAGGGCGTTGCGGTCACCTTTGCCGGCCTCACGTTCACTCGCGGGTGCCACCTGTATGCCGACAGGGACGGGGTGATCATCGCCGATCGCGACCTGCTGGCGCCGTAGCGCGGCGCGGCAGCCGGAAATGCAAACGGCCCGTCCATTGGACGGGCCGTTTGCGTAGAGAGGTGGTAGATCGCCCCCTGAGTTTACGGAAACAGGCCGAAGTGCCTGCTCCACCCTTCTTCGACCTACCACTTTTCGGTTGAAGTCTCTCGACTCCGTCGCCCTCTATAGTGGCAAGTCGGGTGCCACACGGCGCGGTTCCGTAACACTTTGTTGGAGCGAGACTTCCGCTCGTGCACGCAATTGCGCTTACGGCCCTGAATTTGTCGAGCTTTGAGACAGTTTCCGAGACGCGTTTCTAAGTCACTTTGTGCCAACAGCTTGGGCGCCTGTCGAAGTTTTTGACGTCAAAGCTTCCTTATCACCGCGAAGATAGCTTCCCGGGTCCGGGTCCGGATTGTCGCGCCAGAGGGTGAGGATCCAGACGCCCACCGCCACCAGAATCACCGATGTGAGCTGGGCCAAGGTGAACGGCCCCAGCAGACGATCGTCCTTCGCGCGCACGATCTCGATCACGAACCGCTCGACGCCGGCGAACACGAGGTACACCCCGAACAGCCAGCCGATCGGCTTCGCGCGGCGGCGCCAGGCCCACAGCACGAAGAAGGCGATCAGCATGAGGCCGGTCTCGTAGAGCTGGGTCGGGTGCACGGCGAGAACGGTCGAGGGATCCGTGCCCGGCGGCACCGGCACGCCGAACAGGCTGTGCAGGTTCCCCGCGGTGGATGGTGGCAGACCCTGCGGGAACTTCACGGCCCACGGAAGATTGGTGGGCCGGCCGTAATCGTCGTTCACCAGGAAGCAGCCCACCCGGCCGAGGGCGTACGCGGCGGCGAGGGCGGGGGCCGCCAGCTGCATCGTCCACCGGAGCGGGACGCGAAGGCGCCAGCCGTTGAGCATCACCGCAGCGGCGCCACCCAGGAAGCCGCCGTACCACACGAAGCCGCCCCGCTCGAACAGCGTGTTCGGGTCGCCGGTCAGCGCGACGTACCAGAGCTTGGCGCCGATCACGCCGCCGACCACCGCCGCGGCGATGATGTCGGCCGAGTAGTCTTCGGCCAGCTGGCGGCGCCGGAGCTCGAGCGTGATGAGCCAGCCTCCGGTCAGGAAGGCCACCATCATCATGAGGCCGTAACCGGTGAGCTCGTGGGGAAAGAACGGGAGCGGAATCTTGAAAGGATAGATCGTCACACGTCGGATCCGGAAACAGGAATGGGGACCACCAGGCCTGGCAGCGGCAGATCGTCGCGCGGCTCGAGGTCCCAGCCGCTCCGCTCGCCGCGCGCCAGCCGCCAGGCCCCCGCGGCGGCAATCATCGCGGCGTTGTCGGTGTTGAGCCGCGGGGAAGCTACGCTCACGCGCGCCTGCCCCGCCAGATGCTCGCGCATGCGGGACACCAGCGCACGGTTGCACGCCACGCCGCCGCCGATCATCGCGGTGCCGTAGCCGAGGTCGGCCACGGCGTGCGCCGTCTTGGCCACGAGCACCTCGTTGACCGCGTCCTGGAACGCCCAGGCGATGTCGGCGTGGTCGGCGGGGGTGAGCGGCGAGGACTCGGTCCCCGGCACCGGCCGCACCGCGCGGAGCACGGCGGTCTTGAGGCCACTGAAGGAGAAGGCATAACGGTTGGGCCCGTCCCGGTCGAGCTCCTGGAGCATGGGCCGGGGAAAGCGGAACCGGCCGGGCGTGCCCTCGCGCGCGAGCCGCTCGATGGGGGCGCCGCCGGGATAACCCAGCCCGAGCAGCTTGGCCACCTTGTCGAACGCTTCGCCGGCGGCGTCGTCGAGGGTTTGACCGAGCAGGCGATACTCACCCCACGCGGGCACGTCGAGCAGCATCGTGTGGCCGCCGCTCACCAGCAGTCCCACGAACGGCGGCGCCAGCTCGCGGTCTTCCAGCGTCGGCGCGAACAGGTGCCCCTCGAGGTGATTGACGCCCAGGAACGGGCGATCGAGGCTGAAGGCCAGCGCCTTGCCGTACATCACGCCTACCAGCAGTGCGCCGACCAGGCCCGGTCCGGCGGTGACCGCGATGCCGTCGAGCTGCCCGAGCCCGATCCCCGCGTCCGCCAGTGCGCGGTCGACCACGGAGCCGATCGCCTGCACGTGGGCCCGGCTCGCGAGCTCGGGTACCACCCCGCCGAAGATCCGGTGCACGTCCTGGGAGAGGATCGAGAGCCCGGCGATCTCGACGCCCTGGTCGGCGCGGCGGAGCACGGCGGCGGAGGTCTCGTCACACGAGGTCTCGATGCCGAGGATCCACTCAGCCATCGCGGCTCCGGCGGAGCAGGGTGACGCTGTCCGGGATGGCGGTCGCGTCGAGTCCCGAGGGCGCGAGCACCCGGAGCCGGACCCGCGCCGGCACCGTGCCCGACCAGTCGACCACCACGGGCACGCTGTCGCGCGCGAGGCCGCCGAGGCGGCTGGTGGCTCCCCGGACCCGGACGTCCACGGTCGCCTGCTCGGGCCGTGCCGAGGCGGCCAGCTCGCTCGAGAGCCGCACCGGGATCCCCCGCAGCGTCCGCTCCCCTTCGGGCTCGACGTCCACCCGGACGGTCACCTGGCCCGGAAGGGCACGCACCCGCCCGAACCCCGAGGTGTCGAGCGCAAGCGTTTCCTCCACCGGCCCGTCGGCCTGAGCGACCTCCAGGGGCACTGTGCGCGCCGAGTCGATCCTGGTGACCTCGTCGCGAGGCCCCAGCAGGCGCACGGTCCCGGGCACCACCGCGATGGCGCTCAGTACGTGGCCCGCCGCGGGTGGCAGCTTCACGACCGCCCGTACCGGGACGACGCGCTGGAAGGTCGAGTCGAGCTGCACCGTCACCGCTCGCGGCTGGACGTCCTGCACGTGAACGTCCACCCCGCGCGGGAGCTCGACGTCGCCCGGGCCCAGGTCGAGGCGCACCTCGTCGGCGACGGTGGTGTCGGCGATGGCGCGGGTGAGGTGCATCGGAGTGGCGCTCAGCTTGAGCAGCTCCCGTCGGGGTCCGGAGACCAACGCCCGCACCGGGCCTTCGGTTCGCACCACCCTCCGACCGGCGGGCGGCTGCACGCTCACGTCCACCGGGACCAACGCGCTGGCCGGCTCCTCACCGGCCGCGAGGAACCAGAGGAATACCGACAGGCTCACGGAGGTGAGCTTGAGCGGCAGGTCGGCGGTGAGGGCCCGGCGGAGGTTCACGTCAGGTGCCGGGCTCGTCGAGCAGGCGCTCGACCAGCGCGCGATTGGCGGGCGAGTTCCAGTCGTGCGCGCCGATCACGCGCTTGACGATCACGCCGTTCCGGTCGAGCAGGAAGCTCTCGGGGACGCCGGTGGTCTGGTAGAGCTGCTGGATGCGCGTCGAGCGGTCATGCAGCAGGTCGAACGTGAGATCGAGATCCCGGCCGAACTTGCGGACGTCCTCGGGCGACCCCTCGTCGATGCTCACCGCCGCGACGGCGAAACCGCGCGGGGCCAGCGACGTGTAGAGCTGCTCCATGGCCGGCATCTCGACCCGGCACGGCACGCACCAGGTGGCCCAGATGTTCACCAGCGTGACCTTGCCGCGGTACCGCTGGCGCAGAGAGACCGAGTCGCCGCTGGCGAGGTCGATCGCCTTGAACTCGGGCGCGGTGGCCCCCACCTGTACCGGCGCCACCTCGCTTCCCACGCGGGTCATGATGGTGGCTCCGGCGGCAACGCCCGCGACGACCAGTCCTACGAAGATCCATTGCTTCGACATGACGCCCTCACACTCTCACGGCGCAGCGGCGCGCGAGATCGCGCACCGCGGCCCCGGGGTCGGCCGCGCCGAACACCGCGGTGCCGGCGACGAAGGTATCCGCGCCGGCGCCCCACGCCTCGGCGATGGTCTCGGCGGTGATGCCCCCGTCCACCTCGAGCGCGGCCCGCGAGCGGCGACTGTCGAGCAGCGCCCGGACCCGCCGGATCTTGTCGGTCGCGGCCGGCAGATAGGCCTGCCCACCGTAACCGGGATTGACCGACATGACGAGCACGAGGTCGAGGTCGGGCACGACTTCGTCGATGAGGCCGATCGGGCTGCCCGGGTTGAGGGCCAGTCCCGCCAGCATCCCCCGCTCCCGCACCGACGCGAGGTGGCGCTGCACGTGGATGGTGGCCTCGGGATGAAAGGTGAACACCGCGGCCCCCGCGTCGGCGAACTCGGCGATGTAGTGCTCGGGGTGGCGCACCATCAAATGGACATCGAGCGGCCGATCGGTGATGCGCCGGAGGGCACGGATCATGGGCGCGCCGAACGTCAGGTTGGGCACGAAGTGCCCGTCCATCACGTCCACGTGAATCCACTCCGCGCCGCCGGCCACGGCCTGCTCCACCTGCTCGCGCAGGCGGCCCAGGTCGGCGCTCAGCACGCTGGGGGCGATGCGCGCGCTCACGAGCCGCCGCCCGGAGGACCGCTCACGACCAGATCCACGGTTGAGCCGCGGGGCCGTCCATTCCCCGGCGCCGGGCGGGTCGCGATCACGACCCCCGCCTCGGGGCTGCCGCCCCGCACCGTGTCCACCCGCCCGACCCTCACGCCCGCGGCCTGGACCACCCTCTCCGCGGTGGGGAGGGCAAAGCCGATCACGTCGGGCACGGTGGCGGGCGCCGGTCCGCTGCTGGGTGCGAGCAGCACCACCGCATTGGCCGACACGGCCGTGCCGGGAGGCGGGTCCTGCCACACCACCGCGCCGCGCGCCACCAACCCGCTCGGCCGCTCGGCGTCGAGCCGCGGCCGAAATCCGGCCTTGGTGATGGCCGCGCGCGCCACCTCGACCGGCTGACCGAGCACCCGCGGTACGGCGTGCTCGTCGCCGGTCAGGGAGCCGGGCGTGATCCAGTAAGCGGAGATCGCGTAGCCCACGACGAACGTGAGCGCGACCAGTCCCAGGTCGCGGGCGAAGCGGGCCCAGGGCGCACTGCTGAGCGATCCGAAAGTCGGCTCCGTGTGTCGGCGCATCCTCATGCGTCGGCCCTCATGCGTCGGTCCTCATCCGGCGAGCCGGAGCCGCGCCGCGAACGCGCCGTCCATGTCATGCCGCTGAGGCAGGATCATCAGGTCTCCATCCCTCGACGTCAGTGCGGCCGGAAAGGTCTCGTTCGGCTCGCGCCGAAACTCGGGGTGCCGGTCGAGAAAGGCGTCCACCTGCTGCTCGTTCTCCTCCGGTTCGAGCGAGCAGGTGCTGTACACCAGGAGCCCGCCCGGCGCCACCGCGGTGGCGGCCGCATCGAGCAGCTCGCGCTGCCGACGCTCGAGCGCCGCCAGGGCTTCGGGTGTCACCCGCCATCTCGCGTCCGGGTGGCGCGCGAAGGTGCCGGTGCCGAGGCAGGGCGCATCGAGCAGCACCGCCGGGACCAGGCGCACCGGGGGCCGCCGCGCATCGGCCACTACTGCGTACTCGCGCCCACTGCCGGCGCGGCCCAGGTTCTGGGCCAGGCGCCGCACCCTCGCGTGGGCCACGTCGGCCGCGATGACGCGCCGAGTGCCGCGCCCGAGGGCGATCGCCTTGCCGCCCGGCGCGGCGCACGCGTCGTACACGGTCGCGTCGGGCGGCAGATCGGCGAACCAGGTGAGGAGCGCCTGGGCCGGATCCTGCACCATGAACGCGCCTTCCCGGTAGCCCGGCAGGTCGCCCGGCTTGGTGCGATCGGTCGTGAGGCCAGCGCCGAAGGGCGCCGGGGCCACGTCGATGCCGGCCGCACGCCACCGCTGCTCGAGCTCCCCCTGGGACCACCGGGCCGGTTGAAGCACCAGCCGGGGCCGGGTGTTGTTCCAGCGGAGCAACGCGCCCGTTTCCTCGGGACCGAAGCGCGCCAGCCAGCGCTCGACCAGCCAGGGCGGATGCGAGGCGTCCTCGGCCAATCGCGCTTCTGCGCCCGACGGGCGGAAGTCAGGGCCTTCCGCCGCCCCGACGCGGCGCAGCACCGCGTTCACGAATCCACCCGCGCGATCGCCGCCCGCCGTCTTGGCCAGCGCGACGCTGGTATCCACGGCCGCGTGCGCGGGAACCCGGTCGAGCGCGGTGAGCTGGAACGCGCCCAGCCGGAGCACGTCCTTGAGCTCGGGCGCGACGCTGTCCCATCCGCGCGGGATCAGCGGCGCGAGGCGCTCATCGAGCGCGGTCTGGCTGCGCAGCACACCTGCCGCGAGCTCATGCGCCAGCCGCCGATCCGGCTCGGTCAGCCGCTTCACGGCCCGGTCGAGCGCCAGCTCGAATGGCCTTCCGGCGCGCACCTGGGTCAACACCACGTACGCTGCCTGTCGGGGTGCCAGACCCTGGGCGGACATCACCGGCCTCACGCGGCGAAGGCCAGGAGGCACGGCGGCCGGGCCAAGGGTCTACTCCAGCATTCCGCGCGCCGGGCTCGACGGCACTGCGATCTCGCGCCGAGGCATCCGGCCGGCGAGGTAGGCGAGCCGGCCCGCCTCGACCGCGAGTCCCATGGCGCGCGCCATCGCGAGCGGATCGGCCGCCTCCGCCAGCGCGGTGTTCATCAGGATCCCGTCCACTCCCTGCTCCATGGTGAGGCAGGCATCCGACGCCGTGCCGACGCCGGCATCGACGATGACCGGGACGGAGAGACGCCGCTTGATGGTGCGGATGCTGAACGGATTGATGAGGCCGAGCCCGCTGCCGATAGGTGATGCAAGCGGCATGACCGCCGCGCAGCCGGCTTCCTCGAGCCGTAGCGCGGTGATCAGATCGTCGTTGGTGTAGGCCAGCACCTGGAAGCCTTCGCGGACCAGGGTGCGAGCCGCGGCCAGCAGCCCTTCGGTGTCGGGGAGCAGCGTCTCGCGATCCCCGATGACCTCGAGCTTCACGAATTCGTTGAAGCCGGCCTCGCGCGCCAGGCGGGCGTACCGCACCGCCTCGTCGGCGGTGTAGCACCCGGCGGTGTTGGCGAGGAGGAAGTATTGGTCGGGGCTCAGGTGATACAGGATGCCCTCTTCCTTCCGCCGGTCCAGATCCACCCGGCGTACCGCCACGGTCACGATCTCCGCTCCCGAGGCCGCGATGGCGCGCACCATGTCGGCGTTGCTGCGGTACTTCCCGGTGCCGACCATGAGGCGCGAGCGGAAGCGCCGTCCGCCCACGGTGAGCGGCGGGTCGGCCAGGGTGGCGGGGTGGAGGGTTTCGGGGGTGAGAGTGCCGGTCATGGGAGCTCCTGGGTTCAGACCTGACCCTCATGCCGAGCGAAGCGAGGGACCTTGCGTGCAAGCATCCGAGCTACGCCCGCTGCTCGGGGCTTGACGAGCAAGGTCCCTCGCTGCGCTCGGGATGAGGGGCTGCCGAAAGATAACCCCGCCCGTTCAGCCTCCCCCGACGAAATGCACCAGCTCGATCGCGTCGCCTTCGCCGACGTCGGTCTCGCCCAGGCGAGGCCGGCGCACGATCTCGCGGTTCAGCTCGACCACGACCGTGCGCGGGTCCAGGCCCAGGTGCTCCAGCAGCTGCAGCAGGGAGCCGGGCCCGGGCACCTGCCTCGGCTCGCCGTTGATGATGACCTCGATCGTGCTCACGTCGCCTCCGTCCACGGCGCCAGCAGCGCCAGCGTGGCGGCCGCCGGGTCCGCGGCCCGCCAGAGCGCCGAGATCGCGGCGACCCCGTAGGCGCCCGCCGCGCGCACCTCGAGAGCCCGCCCCGCATCGATGCCGCCAATGGCGATCACCGGGCGCCCAAACGCCGCGGCCGCGCGGACCAGGTCGAGACCGCCGGCGGGACGGCCGGGGTGCGAGGCGGTCTCGTAGATGTTGCCCACGAGCAGAAAGTCGGCGCCTTCGTCCACCGCGCGGGCCGCCTCCT
>DATEJD010000201.1:0-3372 GCA_035278325.1 Gemmatimonadales bacterium
GGGGTCCGACAGCGACACGCCCATCTCATGGCTGGTGAACGCCCGGTACGGCGCCTTGAAGATCGGCGTGCCGGTTTCCTGGGCCGAGGATACGCTCGCGGCACCCCCGAGCAGCGCGAGCGCCAGGATCCCACCGCAGACGTTACGACGCATGCGACTCTCCTTGTACGTGTTCGGCCACCACGCGCACTCGATTGTCCACGACCTGGAGGAACCCACCGCGAACTTGGAACCGGTTCACCGCATCCGCGCGTCGGACAGTCAGCGTTCCCTCACCCAGCAGCGTCATGAACGGAGCGTGATTCGGCAGAATGCCGACCTCGCCGTCGAACGCGGGGGCCACGACCGCGTCCGCTTCACCGTCGAACATAGAGGCCTCAGGAGAGATAACCGTGACTTGCATCACGAGCTCGCGAGCTTCTTGGCCTTCTCGACGGCCTCGTCGATGCCGCCCACCATGTAGAACGCCTGCTCCGGCAGCTGATCGAACTCGCCCGCGAGCACGCGCTCGAACGACGACACGGTCTCCTCAAGCTTGACGTACTTGCCGGGGAAGCCGGTGAACTGCTGCGCGACGAAGAACGGCTGCGACAGGAAGCGCTGCAGCCGGCGCGCGCGCCCGACGATCTGCTTGTCCTCCTCGCTCAGCTCGTCCATGCCGAGGATCGCGATGATGTCCTGGAGCGCCTTGTAGCGCTGGAGGGTCTTCTGCACCCCGATGGCCACCTGGTAGTGGCGCTCGCCCACGAACTGGGGATCGAGGATGCGGCTCGAGCTGTCGAGCGGGTCCACCGCGGGGTAGATGCCCAGCTCGGCGATCGAACGGGACAAGACGACCGTCGCGTCGAGGTGGGCGAAGGCCGTGGCGGGGGCCGGATCGGTCAGGTCGTCGGCGGGCACGTAGATGGCCTGCACCGACGTGATCGAGCCCTTGGTGGTCGAGGTGATCCGCTCCTGCAGGTCGCCCATCTCGGTGGCCAGCGTCGGCTGGTAGCCCACCGCGCTCGGCATCCGGCCCAGGAGCGCCGACACCTCGGAGCCCGCCTGGGTGAACCGGAAGATGTTGTCGATGAAGAGCAGCACGTCCTGGCCTTCGACGTCGCGGAAGTACTCGGCGACGGTCAGGCCAGTGAGGCCGACCCGGAGGCGCGCGCCCGGCGGCTCGTTCATCTGGCCGTAGATGAGCGCCACGTTCTCGAGGATCCCGGCCTCCTCGAACTCGAGGTAGAGGTCGTTCCCCTCGCGGGTCCGCTCGCCCACGCCGCAGAACACCGACTTGCCGCCGTGGCCCTTGGCGACGTTGTTGATCAGCTCCTGGATCACGACCGTCTTGCCCACGCCGGCGCCGCCGAACAGGCCAATCTTGCCGCCCTTCACGAAGGGGGCGATGAGATCGATGACCTTGATGCCGGTCTCGAAGATCTCGGTCTTGGGCTCGAGGTCGGTGAACTTGGGGGTCTCACGGTGGATGGGCCAGCGCGGCGTGTCGGCCGGGAGCGGCTTGCCGCCGTCCACCGGCTCGCCCAGCACGTTGAGGATCCGACCCAGCGGCGCCTCGCCCACCGGCGCCGTGATCGGCGAGCCGGTGTCGATGGCCCGCATGCCGCGGGTGACGCCGTCGGTCGAGCTCATGGCCACCGCGCGCACCTGGTTCTGCCCGATGTGCTGCTGCACCTCGGCGGTGAGCCGCACCGGGATGGCACCGCTGGTGTCCTCGAGCGTGATCGCGTTGTAGATCTCGGGCAGGTGCTCGGGCTCGAACTCGACGTCGAGCACCGGGCCGATCACCTGCACCACGCGGCCGACGTTCTTCTCGGTCCTGGTGGCGGTGCCGGCTTTTTCGGTTGCGATAGCAGTGGCCATGATCATCTCTTTCGTAGTCAGCGTGTCCGTGCCTGCTCATGTCATCCTGAGCGTAGCGAAGGAGCCATACGTCGAGGCATCCCTTCGCTTCGCTCAGGGTGACTCCGTCGCTACCCCTGCAACGCCGCGGCCCCGCCCACGATCTCCGCGATCTCCTGCGTGATCTGCGCCTGCCGCTGCCGGTTGTACGTCCGCTTGAGAATCTCGAGAATCTCGCCGGCGTTGTCGGTCGCGTTCTTCATGGCCGTGCGCCGGGCCCCGTGCTCGGCGGCCACCGTCTCGACCAGCCCGCGGTACACCGCGTTCCGCACGTAGAGCGGCAGCAGCTGCTCCAGGATGGCCTCGGCGTTGGGCGCCAGGATGTAGTCCCGCGCGGCCGACCTGGTCTCGGGCGCCTCCACGGGCAGGATGCGCACCGTGGTGGGCGGCGTCTGGAGCGGGCTGATGAAGCGCGCCTGGACCAGGTCCACGCTGGCCAGCTCGCCGGCCGCGTACGCCGCGATGAGCGGCTCGACGACCTCCGCCGCGTGCTCGGCGGTGGGCCGGTCGCCGATGTCCTGCCGCTCGGCCGCGAACTTCCGACCCAGGTAGCGGAAGAAGCCGATGCCCTTCTTGCCCACGGCGTGGAGCTCGACGGTGTAGCCCTCGCCCTCGAGCTGCTCGATCCGCCGGCGGGCTTCCTTGATCAGGTTGGCGTTGAAGCCACCGGCCAGCCCGCGGTTCGAGGTGAGCAGAATGACGGCGGCCCGCTTGGGGCCGCCCTTGGCGATCGAGGCCGGGCGCCGGAGCAGCGGAAAACGCTCGGCAAGCTCGGCGGTGTAGAGGTCGGCGATCACCTCGCGCAGCGCGTCGGCATAGGGCCGGGCCGCGATGACCCGGTCCTGGGCGCGCTTGAGCTTCGACGTGGCGACCAGCTCCATCGTCTTGGTGATCTTGCGGGTGTTCTGGACGGAGCGGATCCGCCCCTTGAGCTGCCGGCCCTTGGCCATCAGTCCGCCACGAACAGCGGCTTGAAGGCCGTGATCGCGGCCTTGAGCCGATTGGTCAGGTCGTCGTCCAGGGCCTTCTTGGTGCGCAGGTCGTTGAGCACCGCCGGATGCTGCGCCTCGAGGTAGTCGAGGAAGTCGCGCTCCCACTGCCGGATGTGCGGCACCTGCACGTCGTCGAGATATCCGTTGGTGACGGCGTAGATGATGGCCACCTGCTTCTCGACCGGCACCGGCTGGTACTGCGGCTGCTTGAGCACCTCGACCAGCCGCGCGCCGCGCGCCAGCTGCCGCTGGGTGGCCGCGTCGAGGTCGGAGCCGAACTGGGCAAAGGCCTCGAGCTCGCGGTACTGCGCCAGCGAGAGCCGGAGCGGGCCGGCGACCTGCTTCATCGCCTTGATCTGCGCGTTGCCGCCCACGCGGCTCACCGACAAGCCGACGTTGACCGCCGGCCGCACGCCGCTATTGAACAAATCGCTCTCCAGATAGATCTGGCCGTCGGTAATGGAGATGACGTTGGTCG
>DATEJD010000202.1:0-9518 GCA_035278325.1 Gemmatimonadales bacterium
GCCCCTTCGCTTCGCTCAGGGTGACTCACCTCCCCGCTCCCCCGCTCACCGCCTAGCGCACCCGCCTCCCCTCTCGATACACCCCGACCACGTCCCGCGTGTGTCCGATGTCCACGCTCGGATCCGCCGAGAGGACCACCAGGTCGGCCGCCTTACCGGGCGCGATCGACCCATGCGTCGCCTCGATGCCGATGGCGCGGGCGGCGTTGAGCGTGGCGGCGGTGATCGCGGCCAGCGGGGTGAGGTGGGCCTGCTCCACCAGAAGGCGCAGCTCCTCGTGGATGTTCGGCAGGGTGCCCTCCTCATCCACCCCGATGCTGTCGGTACCGGCGGTGATCGGGACCCCCGCCGCCCAGGCCTCATGCGTCACCTGCGCGGCCCAGTCTGCGCGCGCCGGATTGTCTCCCATCACGAACAAGGTCGCGTCCAGCGGCGTCCCCCGTCGCGCCATCAGGCGGAGCAGGGACGTCACCCGCGCGTCCGTCGGACGGATGGCGGTGTCCGGTCGACCGGCTTCGCTCAGCGGCGGGACCTTCGCCATGCCTTCCCAGATCAGCAGCGACGCGTGGGACACGACGTCCACACCCGCGCCCACCACCTCGCTGGGCCGGGCGGGAAAGAGCGTCGCGTGAGCCCACACCTTCATGCCCTGCCGATGCGCCTCGGCGACCAGCGGACGCAGCACGCCGACCGACACCGCTGCATACACCTTGATGGCCGTGGCCCCGGTGCCCTTGGCCTCGGCGATCACGCGAGGCCAGTCCGTGGCCGCCGTGACGCTCCGGAGCCATGGCGCGGTCCCCGGCGTCGTGCCGCGGCTCGCGAGGAGGACCCGCGGGTCGGTGAAGAACTCCGGGCCCGCCATGACCGCCGCGTAGTAGATGGCGGGCGACTCGATGTCGCCCACCAGCGCGGCACGTGAGAGGTCGGCGAGCGCGCGCCCGTCGCCCGCCATGTCGCGCACCGAGGTGACGCCGCCGAGAAGCGCGTTCCGGAGCCGCCGTTCGACCGCCGGGCGACGATCGCCGCCGCTGGGGTCGGTGGCGAGATGGACGTGGGTGTCGATGAGTCCCGGGATGACGAACCGGCCGGTCAGATCGACGACCTCGGCACCGGCCGGCGGCGGGTTCGCGGCCGAGGGAACCACCGCCGCGATGGTTTCGCCGTGGAGCACGATGGTCTGATCCGTCCGAGCCGGCGCGCCGGTCCCGTCGATGACCGTGGCGTGGATCAGCGCGACGATCTTGTCCCCGGCCGAACGGCGCCACCCGCCGGCGAGCCCGTCGCTCGCGACCACCGGCAGCAGCAGGAGCCCGAAGGCTACCGTCCAGCGAATTCGCGAGACGCCCATTGTGTTCGGCTCCGTTCAGAAGCGCTGGCGCGAACGCTCCCGCTCAGGCTCGCTTGGCGCGAAAGCGTGACCGGGAACTCCTCAGCGCGAGGCCTTCCCCTCGACCGAGCGCCGGTTCCACTGCCAGAGGCCGTCCGTGACCTCCGCGGGCAGCCGCGCGCCCAGCGCCCGCGCGGCGAGCACGATCTGCCCGCGGTGTTGCGCCTCGTGAGCCACGAAGTAGCAGAGCACGTGTTCCACGTCCAACGGAAGGTTGCGCCAGGTGTAGGCGGCGCTGGGTGGAATGCTCCCGCCGTGCTCCTGGCCGGTGCGGAGCAGGGCGAGGATGCCGCGACTGCTCTGCCGGAGGGCGCTCACCACCTGCCGCCGCGTGGCACGACGGGCCTCGACCATCGCCGGCACGGCCACGCCCGACTCGCCGCCGAGGGTGCGAACCCACCGGCAGCGCACGTTGTGTATGTGACTCGCCGTCATGCCGACCGTTCGGAGCGGCGACCCCGGCAGCGAAGCCGACCAGAGTTTCGGCGTCAGCCGCTCGAGCAGGTAGATCGTCACCCGGTTGTTGGTGCGCCAGGCATCGAGCAACCGGAGCTCGGTGGCGCGGGCGCCTGGTGGTGGCCGATGGGAGAGAAGCTGCGCGCGGGCGGCGGTGTACGACTCGCCGATCTTCGGCATGCGCTCTGGGACAAGGTCGAGGAGGTTGGGCGCGGATGGTCGCCCGTGCCCTATTGTGCATGATCGGGACACGACAGGCAAGAGCGTCAGGGCGTGGGTGCCGGATACCGCAGGGCGGCGGCGGTGGCCTCGGTCAACGGTCGCACCTTGAGCACCCGTTCCCTGGTGATCGTCACGGTGCCCGGCTTGGCTCCGGCAGGCTTGGATACGTTGCGACCTTCGGTACACGAGACCGCAACCGTCCCGGCCGAGCGCGCCTTGCTGTGAAACGCGGCGATGGCGGCGGCCAGCTCTTCGGTCGCGCGGTCGGGCCGCGCCCCCTCGGGCACCCGCAGCAGCACGTGGCCTCCGGGCATGCCGCGGATGTGGAACCAGAGGTCCCGCTGCCCCGCGAGCCGGAGGCTCAGGTATTCGTTGGCCGCGTCCGTGCGTCCCGCGAGGACCTGCCAGTCGCCGGGCAGGCGATACTCGACGATGCCGCGCCGCTCTGAGCTCGTCATGCGGCAAGGTTATCTGAAGGGCGACGGTCGGACGGTCGGACGGTCGGGGTGGCTCGGCGAGCAAGCGGCAGCGAGTCATCCTGAGCGAAGCGAAGGAGGCAGACGTAGGGGCATGCCTCCTTCACTTCGCTCAGGATGACTCGTCCGACCCTCTGACCGTCGCTACACAAATTTCAGCCACCCTTCACTCCGCCGAGCCTTGAGATCGGCAAACCAGCGGCACGCGAAGTAGAGGATCACGATCGCCAGCCCCCAGACGAGGTACAGCAGGCCCAGGCTCCAGGTGTAGCCGTCCGGCGGGGGCGGATTGCCCATCGGGTGGTTGGCGAAGAGCCACGGGCTCACCTGGCCCTGCCGGATCGCGGAGACCACCACCGCGAGCGCGTGAATGAGCGGGATGTGGAGCAGGTAGAAGAAGAACGGCACCCGGCCGAACACGGTGAGCCACCGCGCCACCGCTCCGCGAGCCCGCTCGAGCACCGGCATGAGCGCGATCATCGGGCCCAGCGTCATGAGCAGGAAGCTGAGCGAGGCGGGGTACTTGGTGGTGTTGATGAAGGCGAGTGCGGCCGGCATCGGGCCATCGGCGGTCCAGGGCCGGGGATCGCCATAGAGATTCGAGCCACGGAGCAGCAGGAACAGCAGGATGCTGGCTCCGCCGATCGCGTAACAACCCCGGTCACGGCGGGCCGGCTCGAGGGTCAGCATCACTCCGAAGCCGTAGCCCGCCGCCATCACGCCGATCCACGGAATGAGCGAGTACAGCACCATGAGGGGCCCGAGCGGCGGGTCCTGGAACGCGGTGTACAGCACCGCCCGGAGCGGGACGGGCAGCAGCGGCACCAGGGCCGGCATGATCGCGTTGTGCAGCGCGAGCACCGCGAGCCCGCCGTAGCCCACCGCCGCCACCGGCAACCGTACCAGCGCCGCCATCAAAACCATGCACCAGCCGATCACCCAGATGACGCCCGCCAGCAGGTAGCTGGAGAAATCCAGGTTGAACGTCCATCCCACCCGAATGACGGTGAGCTCGAGCAGCACGAGCCACAGACCGCGGAGCAGCAGGAAGCGCGAGAGGTCAACATGGCGCCGTCCATACAGGAAGGCGCTGGTACCGGCGAGGAAGATGAACGCCGGCGCACAGAAGTTGGTGACCCACCGCGTAAAGAAGACGCCCGGCGTGGGACCGCCCGCTGGCACCCCCGAGAAGACGCGGACGTGATCGATGGCCATCAGCACCATCACGGCGCCACGCACAATGTCGACCGACGCCAGGCGGGACGCGGAGCGCGCGGCGCCGGTCATGCCGGCCGACACGGTGGCTTGCTGCAGGGTCACCGCCCCGCGCGCCGGTGCGTCAGCCGGTAGATCAGGATCGCCGCCCGCTGCGTCAGCACCGGCATGGCCTTGAGGTTCATGTACTCGTCCGGCGAGTGATCGCCGCCGCCCAGGGTGCCCAGCCCGTCGAGTGCGTCGGCCTGGGCGGCGATGTACGAGATGTCCCCCGCGCCGCGGGTGCCCGGGTCCTGCGCCTCCACCGGGCCCGAGCCCAGCTCCCGACTCACCGCGTCGAGCTCGCGGAGCAGGGCGTAGTTCCCGGCCTTGGGCTCCATCGCCGGCGAGCTGCCGTAGAACGTGAGCTCGGCGGAGGTACCGGGCAGGTGCTGCTCGACGAGCTTCTGCATCGCCTCCCGCGCCCGCTGCTCCTGGTCGCCGGAAATGAACCGCAGGTCGCCCGCAGCCACCGCCTCCGGGGCGATGATGTTGAGCTTGCCGGCGGTGGTGCCGGTCAGGGCCACCGTGTCGAAGCTGACCTCGGTGCCGCCCAGGATCACGCCCGGGTTGAAGCTGAGATTGGGCTCGCCGCGCACCTCGCGATAGAACCCGTCCAGGATGCGGGCCAGCTCGTAGATCGCTCCGTTCCCGCCACGAAAGACGCCCTGCGAGTGGGCCTGCTTCCCGTGGGCCGCGAGGCGCCAGCTGGTGAACCCGCGCCGCGCCACCACCGCCTCGGTGTAGGTGCTGCCCTCGAAGCCCAGCACCACGTCGCTCCGGCTCGCGGCGTCGACCAGGGCGGCGCGGGCCACGCTGGCGGGCTCGCCGGTGTCCTCCTCGTCGCCCATTAGGGCCACCGTGATCGTGGCACCGTCGAGCGCGCCTTCCGCCTGGAGCGCCTTGAGCGCGGAGATCATCATCACGATCGCGCCCTTCATGTCGTTCACGCCCGGCCCACGCACCAGGGTATCCTGCCGCTCGAACTTCTGGAACGGACTGTCCGGCTCGAACACGGTGTCGAGATGGCCCAGGAGCAGCAGCCGGCGGCCTTTGCCCTTGCGGCCCTTGCGCTCGGCGAACAGGTGGCCCGCCCGGTGCAGGCTGTCGGGCAGCGCCACCCAGCGGACGGTGAAGCCGAGCCGACGGAATTCCTCTCCGAAGACCTGACCGACGGCCCGCACGCCCTCGAGGTTGAGCGTGCCGCTGTTGATGTTCACCACCCGTTCCAGCAGGGCGAGATCGGCGCCCTGCTGACTCGAGATGCGGCGGGCGATGGCCCGTTCCTTGGACGAGAGCTTTTGCGCACCGGCGGCGGGCGCGAGGGAGACCAGGAGGACGAGCGTAAGCAGGAGTCGAGGCATGAGAAAGGAAGCTGAGTGAGAGTGAACAACGGAGGCTGAGGTGAGTACCCGCGTGCTGACCCGATCCGGTCCGATGCCGAAGGGGGTGCCGAAAAACAGGGCGATCCCATACCGTTCCAGCGCCGAAACTTCCAGCACCAAACGAGCGACCCAGTCACTGCGCGACACCGGGGCGGCAAGAAACGACCGGAACCGGGCGGGCGATGGTATGTGATCGCCGTTCAAATTGTCCGCGCCGGTCGAGCCGGACAAGGAAAGCGTTCTACCCGAGCGGAGGAACTGTGCGCAAGGCACTCAGGATCGTGGGGATCGTGGTGCTGGTGGTGATAGTGGCGGCGCTCGGCTTCTACTTCTGGGCCTCGGCGACCGCGAGCCGGAAGCTGGCCCGCATCTACCAGGTCCACACGGTGGAATTCCCGATCCCGTTTCCGTTGGCACCGGAGGAGGTGGTGCGGCGGAAGCTCACGCCTGGCGAGGCGGACAGCGTGGCGCGCGAGGAGGCGCTGGCCCGAGGGCGACACCTGCTGACCTCGCGTTATCCCTGCACCGGCTGCCACGGCTCGCGTCTGGGTGGTGGGACCATGATCGACGCGCCGCCGATCGGCCGGATCCTGGGACCCAACCTCACTGGCGGTCGAGGCGGCCGCACCGCCGGGTTTCGGGCCGCGGATTTCGACCGAATCGTGCGGCACGGCGTCAAGCCCGGCGGCTTCCCGGCGCTCATGCCGTCGGTGGACTTCCATCGGATGAGCGATCAGGAGCTGAGCGACATCATCGTGTACCTGCGGGCGCAGCCGCCGGTAGACAGCGTCGTTCCGCCGCCCGCCCTGGGCCCGCTGGGGAAGATCCTGGTTGCCACGGGAAAGGTCCGGTTCTCGGCCGACCGCATCGCCGCCGATGCCGCGCCGCACGAGGTGATGCCGCCGCCCACCGCGCCGAGCGTCGAGTTCGGCCGCCACCTCGCGACCACCTGTACCGGGTGCCACGGCGAGAATCTGGCCGGCGGCCCGATCGGCGGAGGGGATCCGAGTTGGCCGCCGGCAGCCAACCTGACCCCCGATGCAAGCGCCCTCGGCAGTTGGACCTTCGAGCAGTTCGCCGCCGCCCTCAGGGAAGGGAAACGGCCGGATGGCCGCCCACTGGCTGAACCGATGTCAGGGGTGTCGTCCTATACTCGGAATATGACCGACGTGGAGCTCGAGGCGCTCTGGAAGTTCCTGCGATCGGTCCTCGCGGTGCCCAGCCGCAACTGAATCCGCCGACCTCCGGCAAAGCTCGGTATCACCGCGCGAGGGACGTGGTCTCGATCCTATCGCGCTACCGTCCTATCTACCTATCGTCCTACTCTAGCTATCGTCCCATCGCCCCATCGCCCTATCGTCCGCCCTCGGCGATCCACCGGCTCCTCGACTACGGGCCGCTCCCCACGATCAGCGCGATCGCCGCCAGCGCGCACGCGACTCCAGCGACCTGCCGCAGGTTGAGCCGCTCACCCAACACCACCCTCGCGAGCAGCACGGTACTCGCGGGGTAGAGCGACGCCAGCGTCACCACCGGGCTCAGCGGACCGACCCGGGCGGCCAGCAGATAGAGCGCGTTGGCGGTCATGTCGATCACGCCGCAGCCCAGCGTGAGCAGCGTAACGCCGGGCACACGGAGAGAGCGGCGGGTGATCGCGGCGGCGAGACCGAACAGCGTGACCGAGGTCGACCGCGAGGCGAGGATGGGCCACATGCCCGCCTCGGGTCGAGTTTGAGCCAGCGAGAGAAGGAACAGCCCGATCGCGACTCCCGACACCAGCGCGATACCGACGCCAGCCGGCAGCCGACCCGCGCGCGCGTGCGTGGTCGCGGCAGGCTCGGCGCCGGTCTGCTGGCTCACCAGCACGATGGCGACCAGGCCCAGCACGATGCCGGCGGCGACGAGCGGTCCGGGACGCTCGCCCATCACCACCGACACCAGCACCGGCACGACGACAGCGCACACCGCGGTGGTGGGCGCCACGACGGCCATCCGTCCGATCGCGAGGGCGCGATAGAGGAGCGCCACGCCCGCGCCGCCGGTCAGGCCAGCGGTCACGCCCCACAGCAGGTCGGCCCGGGACGGCGCCGCCGGCGGCAGGACCGGAAGCAGGAGGAGCAGCAGGCCGAGCCCGCTCGCCTGTGACAGGACGATCACCGGCAGCGTGCTGGCGCGCCGTGTGGCGAGGCCGCCGGCGAAGTCGCCGGCGCCGTAGAGCAGGGCCGATGCGAGGGCAAGGAGGTAGGTCATGGCCCCGGAATTTAGCTCCGGCCCCAAACGCCACACTTGTGCTCGAGGCAAAGGGTCGGCCTTGCAGCCGACCCCTCGTGCTCGACCCGCGGCCCGTCGCGCTTCAGACCGCCACGCGCGTCGTCGCCTGCGACTGCGCCAGCGCCTTCCGGATCGCGGCCAGGTGATGATAGCTGTGCCGCACCGCATGATCCTCGAGCATGAACTGGCAGGTAAGCGGCGCGTCCGCGTTGAGCGACAGCGGCGCCGCCCGGTCCAGCTCCTCGTCGCTCAGAGCCCGGATCGCCGCCGAAGCCGCCGCGCTGTTCCGCTCGAGCAGCTCCAGCGCCGCCGCCTTGGTCACCGCTTCGAACTCCTTCGCGTGCTTGCCGTTCAGCTCGTGCACCATGTCCCAGGTCACGTTCTCGACCGGCTTGCCCGCGGCCAGCACCTGGGCCAGTTGGATCTCGAGCGGGTACATGGTGCCCACGTGATGCACCACCACGCCGATCTTGCGCCCGTCTTTGGGAATCCGGGTATGCCACTCCACGTCGCTCAGGCCTGCCGCCAGCTCGGCGAGGGCACGGGCGCCCTGCTCCAGGCGGTCCGCCAGGGCATTCGAACGTTGGCTCATGGTTCGTTACCTCCGCTGTGAGATCGCGAGTGCTTGGTTGTCGTCGATCGGGCGTCAGGCCACTCGCGCCTGGACGTCGAGATACTCACCGACCACGGTCGTGCCGCCGCCGGCATCCACGTTGTGCTCCTGGAACAGCCGGGTGAGCTCCTCCCGCAGCCGGCTCGAGGCCGCGGGATCGGCCGCGCGCAGGGTCGTGACCGTGGGCCCGTAGTGGGCCGCGAACACCTCGGTCACCGCCGCCGGCGGAAACGGGAACCGGAGCTCGAGCGTCCGGCGGGTGCAGAGCAGCGAGGTCACGCCCCTCCCGAATCGCGCCCGCACCACGTCCTCCTTGCCCCACTCGAGCGGACTCGGCAGGCCGGCCGGCGGCGGCACCGTTGCCGCGTGCACGCGGAGCATCTCCCCGACGAAGCCCTCCGGGGTCCAGTTGGCCATGGCCACGCGGCCGCCCGAGCGGGTCACCCGGAGCAGCTCCGCCGCGGCGCGTTCCGGCCGGTAGGCGAACATCGCCCCGAACATCGTCACCACCACGTCGAACTGTCGGTCGAGGTACGGCAGCGCCTCGGCATCGCCCACCTCGAAGGCGATGGCACAGCCGGCCGCCCGGGCCTCGAGCTGCGCCTGCGCGATCAGGTTGGGCGCGATGTCGATGCCGGTGACCCGCGCACCGATGCGGGCCGCCGGGATCGCGAGATTGCCGGTGCCGCACGCCACATCGAGCACCCGCTCGCCCGCGCCGAGCGCCAGCCGGGCGATGAAATCCTCGGCGCCGGCCGCGAAGCTCCGCGCGATGGGAAGAAAGTCGCCCGAGGTCCAGACCGACCTCGCGCGGGCGGTGAGCGGATCCTCGGACCAGGCCGGGATCTCGGGAGGGGTGACGCTGGTGGTCGACATCGGTCGGTCTCCGCGAGTAGAGTCGCCGCGCCGCCGTGGCGCGTGTGCGGAGTTTGTGGGCCAGGGCCTCACCGGCCAATGATCGAGCGTCCCGACTTCTTGCCCGGGAGTCCCGGGAGGCGGAAAGGCGGACAGGCGGTAGGAGTCACCCTGAGCGAAGCGAAGTGGGCATGCGTTCGGGCATGCCCCCTTCACTGCGTTCAGGGTGACTCGACTCGACCTCTGCTCGCTGCCCTCGGGATGAGGCGCGCGTCAGCATTACCGCGTCCCGGCCTCACCACCTCGTCAGCAACACCCCCACCACGATCAGCACCGCGCCCACGGCCTGCGACGGATGCACCTGTTCGCCAAGGATGACCCAGGCGGCGAGCACCGCGAAGAGCGGTGTGAGGCACATGTAGATCGCGGTGCGGGTGCCGCCGACGGTCTGCACGCTCCGATTCCACAGGATGTACGCCACCACGAGCGATAGCAGCGTCGCATAGGCCAGCGCCGCCCACCCGATTCCGGAGATGGACGCCCACTCGAGCCGGAACAGGCCCGGGAGGCCGGCCAGCACGAGGCCCGGCGTGCCC
>DATEJD010000203.1:0-11715 GCA_035278325.1 Gemmatimonadales bacterium
CCCCCTTCGCTGCGCTCAGGGTGACTCACCCCCGCTCACCGCTTACCGCTCACCGCTGGCTTCTCCCCACCTACCCGCCCTTTTACCTTCCGACCGTGATCCGCCTGACCCACGTCTACAAGAATTTTCCCAACGGCGCGCTGGCCTTGAAGGACGTCTCCTTCCGGATCGGGCGCGGTGAGTTCGTCTTCCTCACCGGCCATTCCGGTGCGGGGAAATCCACCATCATGAAGCTGTTGTTCGCCGAGCTGCGGCCCACCAGCGGCGAGGTGCGGGTGTCGGGCTACGACGTCAGCTCGCTCCGGCCCGACGAGGTGCCCAAGCTGCGGCGCCGGCTCGGCGTGGTGTTCCAGGACTTCCGTCTGCTGGAAGACCGCACCGCGGCCGAAAACATCGCCTTCGCCCTGGAGGTGACCGGCGCCCGCCGCGACACCATCCAGGCGCGGGTCATGCGCGTGCTCACCCAGGTGGGCCTCACGGCCAAGAGCCGCGCCTATCCGCGCGAGCTCTCGGGCGGCGAGCAGCAGCGGGTGGCCATCGCCCGGGCGCTGGTGAACGACCCCGCCATCCTCGTAGCCGACGAGCCGACCGGCAACCTGGACGAGCGCGCCACCCGCGGCGTGTTCCAGCTGCTGCGCGACATCAACGCCGGCGGAACGATCGTCGTGATGGCCACGCACGACCTCGATCTGGTCCGCCAGGCGAGCTACCGCACCATCGAGATGCGCGAGGGTGGAGTGGTGTTCGACAGCGCCGTCGACGAGCAGGAGAGCGAGGAGGCCGCGACGTGAGGCTGCTCACGCGCGAGGCGCTGCTGTCGTTCCGGCGCGCGCCCCTGCTCTCCGCCCTCTCGATCACCACGATCGCCTTCTCGCTGTTCACGCTCGGACTGTTCGGCCTCGTCGCGATCAATCTGCGCCAGGCGCTGCAGGGCCTGGAAGAGCGGGTCGAGATCGTCGCCTTCGTGCTGCGGGGGACCCCGACCGAGACCATCACCCTCGCCACCCAGGACATCGCCGCGTTCCCCGAGGTGCAGGAGGTCACGTACGTCTCCGAGGAGCAGGCGCTGGCGCGCGCCCGGCGCGAGCTGGTCGAGTTCCGGGACGCCTATCGCGATCTCCAGGTGAACCCCTTGCCCGCGTCCATCGAGGTGCGGCTCAAGCCGGGCAACCGGGACGCCGCCACGGTCGAGCGCGTGGCCGAGCGGCTCCGGGGGTTCGCGTTCGTGAACGACGTGCGCTACGGCCGCGAGTGGGTGCAGAAGCTCGACCATCTCCGCAACATCACCGGGGTCGTGGGTCTGGTGATCGGGCTCGCCTTCGCGGCGGTCGCGGTGGTGATCATCGGCGTCACCATCCGGCTCACCCTGCTGCAGCGGGCGCGGGAGATCTCCATCATGCGGCTCGTGGGCGCGACCAACTGGTTCATTCGGGGGCCGTTTCTCCTCGAAGGCGCGCTCAAGGGGCTGCTCGGCGGCCTGTTGTCGCTCGTGCTGTGCTACGCGGGCTATCTGCTCTTCCGCGACCGGAGCGGCGGCGCGTTCGCGGGCCTGATCTTCTTCGTGCCCTTTCAGATGGTGGCGATCGTGGTGTTCGGGGTGCTGCTGGGCCTGGGGGGAAGCCTGGTGAGCGTGGGGAGACACCTCAGGCATGTGTAGGTGGACGGAAAGACGGAAAGACGGAAGGACGGAAGGACCCGCTCGGGACACGTCGCTCTCAGGGCTCCTCCGTTGGTTTGCTCGTCCTTCCGTCCTTCCGTCCTTCCGTCTTTCCGTCCTGGCTTTACTACTTGTCGCCTCTCCCCTTGCAGCCCAGGACACCTCCCTCGAGGCCAGCCGCCGCCGGCTCGAGGAGATCCGCCGCGAGCGGACCCGGCTCGAGCAGCAACAGGAGCGACTGCAGGGCCAGGTGCACGATGTCAATGACGAGCTCACCAACCTCGAGCGGCAGCGCGAATCGACCCAGCGGATCGTGAGCGAGATCGAGCGCCAAATCGGCGGGCTGGCCAGCCAGCTCGACCGCTCGAGCGCCGAGCTGATCCTGGCGGAGGACAACCTCGCGGAGCGGCGGTCCGTGCTCGAGCGGCGGCTGGTGGACATCTACAAGCGCGGGCCGCTGTACACCTTCCAGGCGCTCATGGCCGCCGAGTCGTTCGGCGACCTGCTCAGCCGCTACAAGTATCTCTACCTCACCAGCCGGCAGGATCGGGCGCTCGTGACCGACGTCGAGCGGCTCCGGAACCGCGTCGTGAGCGAGCGGAACACCATCCTGGACGTCCGGGGCCAGCTCGACCGCACCCGCCAGGAGCGCGAGGCCGAGTACGCCAAGTACACCGAGCTGGCGCACGTCCGCGAGCGGCGGCTGCAGCAATTGCGGCAGTCCGCCCGGAACACCGAGCGCCGGCTGTCCGCGCTGCAGAAGGACGAGGCCCGACTGAACGGCCTCCTCGCCGCGCTCGAGCGGGCCCGCCGCGAGGAGCTGGCCCGCGGCAGCTTGCGCGGCGCGGTGGCGGGACCAGGCTCGATCACGACCGCGAGCCTGGGCAAGCTCGACTGGCCGGTCGAGGGCACCATCGTCTATCGCTTCGGGCGGGACACGCTGCCGAGCGGTGGGATCATCCGGTGGAACGGCATCGGGATCGCGGCTCCGGTCGGGACGCCGGTGCACGCCGTGGAGGCCGGCAAGGTCCGGCTGGTCGGGCAATTCGGCACCTACGGGCTCACCGTGGTGCTGGAGCACGGCAACGGGTACTACTCGGTCTACTCGCACCTCCAGACCGCCGCGGTCAAGCTCGGCGCCACCATCACCAAGGGTGCCCTGCTGGGCTCCGTCGGCGGCGAGAACTCCGACTACGGCCCCCACCTGCACTTCGAGATCCGGGGAGACAATCAGGTGGCGCTCGATCCGACCGCCTGGCTCCGGAGGCACTGAGGTGCCAGGCTGAGGCGCTAGTCCGCCACGCCGATCCGCTCGCCGCTCTGCGCGCGCCCGCGCCGGAGCGCGGCCTCCCCGAGCACGAAGAGATCGTCGGGCGTGGTGACGGCCGGGTTCGGGTAGGCCGCGATCCCGGCGCTCGTGCTGGGCAGCCGCTCCCGTAGCCGCAGGATCGAGCGGCGCGCCCCGTCCGCGGCGGTCTCGGGCAGCACGATCGCGAAGGCGCCGTCGCCGTAGCCCGAGACGAAGTCCGGCAGCCTGAGGGCGCGCCGGATCTCGAGGCTGGTCTCCCGCACGTGGCGGTCGCGCGCGTCCTGGTCGGCGGGGTCGATGTCGGCCGGGGCGTCGACGTCCAGCAGCACGAGGCTCAGACTCAAGGAATATCGGCGCGCGCGCTCGAGCTCCTCCTGCAGCCGCCGCTCGAGCGCCGGTGCCGCCGTGGGCGGCGCGCCGCCGTTCCGCTCGCTCCCGGCCTCGAGCGCCCGCGCCGCGGCCTCCGCCAGGCTCGCCGCCAGGGCAAGCTGGGCGGCGCTCAGGATCGGCTCGCTATCTTGTCCTCGGAGGAGCAGCACGCCGCGCACCGCGTCGTCCAGGACCACCGGCACCACCGTGGTGGGCGAGCCGGTCGCGGAATGGGTGTCCGTCACCGCCATGGCCCGCCGGGTCCGGACCGCTTCTTCGATCTCGGGATACTGGACGAGGTCCAGGTGGGAGCGCTCGGGCCGCGGGTCGCCGTGCACCGCGATGACCCGTCCGTAATCGTGACCGGCCTGGGTCACGACGTACGCGCAGTGCGACAGCTTGAGCGCCCGGGCCAGCCGCCGCACCAGGGTGAGCACGACCTCTTCCGGCTGGAGCGGCGAGCGTGCCTGTTCGACCAGCTCGCGCAGGCTGTCGCGGATCCGGGCCTCGACCGGGGTACGGAACGGCGCCTGCCGCTCGCGGATCCGCGCCAGCAGCCGGGCGCAGAGGTCGGGCAGGTGCACCGGCGCCGCGAGGGCATCGGCCGCGCCGAGCGCGAGCGCGGTGGCCGGGCCGTCGCGGTCCTCCGCGGCGAAGACGATCACCCGCGGAGGCTCGGCGGCCGCGTTGGCGAGGAGCCGGCGGAGACGATCGGGTTCCGCTGCGGGCAGCGTGGTGAGGATGGCGTCGGGCGGGGGCTCGGCGGTGCCCGCCGGCGTCTCTTCGATATGGAAGCCGGCCCGGGTGAGAGCCCGCTCCAGGCCGTCGGGCCTGGCCGCGGCGTCGCCCGTGAGGAGCAGGCGAGGCCGAGTGGGCGGCTCGCCGGCGTGCGTCACGCGATCACGAGGGTTGAATGGCTCAACGACCGACGTCCGACCTGCTGGGCGCCCACGTGTCGACCCAGGGGGGAGTGCCGACCGCGCCGGCCCGTGGTGTCGCCATCGGGGCCTCCGCTGTTCAGGTCTTCACCAAAACTCCCAATCAGTGGCGCGAGCCCACCATCGAGGCGGAGGTCGCGGACGCCTTCCGCCGCGCGCTCGCGCAGAGCGGCATCGCACGTATAGTGGCGCATGACTCCTACCTAATCAACCTCGCCTCACCCGACCGCACGCTGCGGAAGCGCTCCGAGGCGTCCTTTACGGCCGAGCTCACGCGGTGCGAGCGGCTGGGCATCCCGTACGTCGTCTCGCATCCGGGCAATTTCATCGACGACCGCGCGTCGGGACTGGCGCGCAACGCGGAGTCCTACACCCGGTGTCTCGAAGCGGTACGAGGCAAGGTCGGCGTGCTGCTCGAGACCACGGCCGGAACCGGCTCGGCGCTTGGCAGCACGTTCGAGGAGCTCGCGGCGCTCCGCGAGGGCATCGGGCGCAACGTGCGGCGGCGGGTCGCCTTCTGCGCCGACACCTGCCACCTCTATTCGGCGGGGTATGACCTGAGGCGGGACTTCGACGGCGTGTGGCGGCGGTGGGACGACACGATCGGACTGGCCAATCTCGAAGTGCTCCACCTCAACGACTCGAAGACGCCGTTCCACTCGCGGCGCGACCGACACGAGCTCATCGGTGAGGGCTCGCTCGGGCCCGAGCCGTTCCGGCGGATCATGCGCGACGCCAGGTTCGCCGGCGTCGCCAAGATCCTGGAGACGCCCAAGGGCGACGACGAGTTCACCCAGGACCGTCGCATGATGCGACGTCTTCGCGCCTACGCCCGCGTGCGTCCGGTGCGTTGACCGCGCGAAGGACCCCCGGCATCTTCCCCGCATGCGAAAGCCAATCCTGCTGCTGGCCCTGCTGCTTCCGGCCGGCGTGTCGGGCCTCGCGGCCCAGACGACGTATTACGCTCGCCTTGGCGCGATCGGCGCCAGCAATCTGCTCCGCGACGTGATCGTGGACGAGATCACGGTGCGCCAGTCCATCGCTCCCATGCTCGCGATCGGGGCATCGCTGCCGCTCGGGGCGCGGGGCTACCGTGCCGGGCTCGAGGCGACGCTCGCGTCCGGCAAGTTTCACAGCAGCGAGAACGGCGACGACACCGATCTCGGCACCATCCGGGCCGGCACCATCATGCTGCAGCTCGACGGGCCCCTGTATCGAGAGTTCCGCTGGACTGCCGGCCTGGGCGGGATCCAGTACTGGCCCAAGGACAAGGAGGGCATCTTTCGCGAGGGCGGCAAGCTCAGATTTCTCGCCGGCGCCGGGCTGGATTATCGCCGGCCGGTGAGCCCCAAGTGGGACCTGATGACCTCACTCCGCTACGACTGGCACCGGTTCACCACCGACGAGCTGGCGCGGCGCGGATTCTCCCAGACGCAGGGGGTGAGCCGGATCTCGCTCTCGCTCGGCCTGAGCCGGAGCGTCGCCCGATGAGCCGCCCCGTCCGCTGGACCGCCGCGGCGCTCGTGGTGGCCGCCGCCGCCTGCGGCGACATCGCCACCCCGATCCGGAACGACTTCTACGAGTGGCGCCTGGTCGTGCCCAAGGCGACCGGCACGGGGGAGGACAGCCTCACCTTCCACTGGCCCCAGAGCCGGATCCCGGTGCGCATCTGGGTGGAGGATGCGGCGAGCCTGCCGCAGAACGTCCCCACCGCCATCGCCACCTGGCGCTCGGCGTTCCTGTATCACGAGTTCGACGCCACCGTGGTGAGCGACTCCAGCTCGGCCGATGTGATCGTGCGGGCGGGGTCGGCGCCGGGTGTGCAGTTCTCGCGGCAAGGGACCAGCGAGTCCGGCGACCGGTTCGCGCGGGCACGCCTCAACAGCGCGCTTGCGCCTGAGTGCGCCGGCGCCACCGATCTGGACATCAGCGACGATCACACCCAGCTCCGGCTTCCCGTCCGGGTGTACATCGACCCGAGGTCCGACCCGAGCGCGCCCGGCCTGCCGGAGTGCCTCGCGCTCACGACGACGCACGAGCTTG
Source organism: Gemmatimonadales bacterium (assembly GCA_035278325.1). Classification (GTDB taxonomy): domain Bacteria; phylum Gemmatimonadota; class Gemmatimonadetes; order Gemmatimonadales; family GWC2-71-9; genus CAVVWJ01. Next base: position 6,317 of record DATEJD010000203.1, read on the forward strand.
GCCACGCGCTGGGCATCTGGCGCCACTCCGGCGTCGCCACCGACCTGATGTTTTCCGATCCCGGCGTGGATGCCCCGAGCGATCGGGATCTGGCGACGGCGGAGGTGATCTATCACGTGCCGGCGAATGTGGAGGCGGTAGGGCGATAGGGCGGGTGAAGACGATAGGGCGGTAAGACGATAGGCCGATAGGAGGTGCGCCGCCCGCCAGTGCTCGCAGGACCCGGCGGCCAGCGTCTGCTATTGCGCAATCCGACGCGCCCACGCGGCCTGCGGCGGCCAGCTCGCTCTCGCGTCCCGATTGCGGGCGGCACAATCCTCGGCGGCAAGCCGCTAACAGCCAACGCCACAACGCGTTACACTCCCACCAGTTGTCTCCGGCGCTCCACTTGCCGATAATTCCGGCCTCGCATGCGGCCGGCCGGTCCGGCCGACGGGTCCCTTGCCACACGCCACGCGTCCAGGAGCGTATGAATACCGAGACCAGCGCAGTCCCTCGCGAGAGCCTCACCCTCGTCGAGCATGGCCTCTTTCCGATCCGCATTCACGCCAACCTGACGCCGCCCGCGCTCCTGGAACACGCACTCCGACGCAACGAAGGCCAGCTCACCGATCACGGCGCGTTCGCCGCCGTCACCTCCCCCCACACCGGCCGCTCACCCAAGGACAAGTTCCTCATCGAGGAGCCCGGGACGGCCGACCGCATTTGGTGGGAAAAGAACCCGCGCCTCGATCCCGAAGCCTTCGATCGCCTGCACGAGGACGTGCGCGGCTATCTCGACGCGCGCGAGCTCTACGTGCAGGACCTGTTCGGCGGCGCCGATCCGGCCTTTCGAGTTCCGGTCCGCTTCATCACGCCCAACGCGTGGCATGCGCTCTTCGTGCGCAACATGTTCATCCGGGCGCTCCCCGCCGAGCTGGCGCACTTCCGTCCCGGATTCACCGTGCTCCATGCCCCGGACTTCCAGGCCGATCCGGCGCGGCACGGCACCCGGAGCGGCACGTTCATCGTGCTCAACTTCGCCAAGAAGCTGGTGCTGATCGGCGGGACCCGGTACGCGGGCGAGATGAAGAAGTCGATCTTCTCCGCGCTCAACTACCTGCTCCCGCAGCAGGGCGTGATGACGATGCACTGCTCCGCCAACGTCGGCCCGGCCGGCGACACGGCGGTGTTCTTCGGTCTCTCGGGCACCGGCAAGACCACCCTCTCCGCCGACCCCGCGCGCCAGCTCATCGGGGACGACGAGCACGGATGGAGCGACCGCGGCGTGTTCAACTTCGAGGGCGGCTGTTACGCCAAGGTGATCCGGCTGCGCCAGGAGACCGAGCCCGAGATCTACGCCGCGACGCAGATGTTCGGCACCGTGCTCGAGAACGTGATGCTCGACCCGATGACCCGCGCCGTCGACTTCGACGGCGACAAGCTCACCGAGAACACCCGCGCCTGTTATCCCATCCACTACATCCCGAACCATCAGCCCAGCGGCGCCGGCGGCCACCCCAGGAACATCGTGTTCCTCACCGCCGACGCATTCGGCGTCATGCCGCCCATCTCCCGGCTCACCGCCGACCAGGCGATGTACCACTTCCTATCGGGGTATACCGCCAAGGTCGCCGGCACCGAGCGCGGGGTGACCGAGCCGTCGGCGACCTTCTCGGCCTGCTTCGGCGCGCCGTTCCTGCCGATGCACCCGGGCGTCTACGCCAGGATGCTGGGCGAGAGGATCGAGCGGCACGGCGCCAAGGTGTGGCTGGTGAACACCGGCTGGACCGGCGGGGCCTACGGCGTGGGCTCGCGGATGAAGCTGTCCTACACCCGCGCCATGGTCCGAGCCGCCCTGGCCGGCGCGCTCGACCGCGCGAGCTTCGTCAAGGATCCCATCTTCGGCGTCGAGGTCCCAACCAGCGTGCCCGACGTTCCGCCCGAGATCCTGGTCCCGCGGCGTACCTGGGCCGACCCCGCGGCCTACGACGCCCAGGCCCGGAAGCTGGCGCAGATGTTCCGGGAGAACTTCGAGCAGTACCGGTCGGGAGTATCCGCCGACGTGGCGAAGGCGGGGCCGGTCATCGGCTAGGCCAGTGAGCAGCGCCGCGTCAGCCTGAGCGAAGCGAAGGGGGCATGCCCGGACGCATGGCCCCTTCACTGCGTTCAGGGTGACGCCGTTCCCGCTCAGCGCTTCCCGCTCACCGCTGACCGCTCACCGTCACTACTTTTCCCCCATGCTCCCCCCGAAAGACCTCGAAGTCATCCGCGACCCGCTGTGGGACAACATCCGCCTCGACCGCCCGGCGCTCCTGGCGCTCGACACCGCGGCGGTGCAGCGGCTCCGCTACGTGCGGCAGGTGGGGCACGCCTTCCTCGTCTACCCGGGCGCCACCCACACCCGGTTCGAGCACGCCCTCGGCGCGTATCACCTGACCCGGCGCGCGCTGGCCAGCCTCGAGGAGCGGGGCGAGCTCGATGGCGTGTCCGAGACGGAGTGCCTGGCCGTGCGGCTGGCGGCGCTGCTCCACGACATCGGCCATTACCCCTTCTCCCACGCGCTCGAGGAAGCCGGCTTTCCCTCTCATGAGCAGCTCGGCGTGGCCAAGCTGAGCCAGGGCGAGCTGGGCCAGCAGCTGGTGGAGATCGGCGGCGCGGACTTCGCGGCCGCGCTCGGATCGCTCATTCGCGGCCAGAGCGCCAGCGCGCTGCAGGGGCTGATCTCGGGGTCGCTGGACCTCGACAAGATCGATTACCTGAGCCGAGACGCGCGGATGTGCGGGGTGCCCTACGGCACCGTGGACGTGGACCGTCTGCTCGCGACCCTCACACTGGTGGAGACCGCGCCCGGGCGCTTCGAGGTCGGGGTGCTGGAGAAGGGCGTGAGCGCGCTCGAGAGCCTGCTGTTCGCCAAGTACCAGATGTACCGCAACGTGTACTGGCACCATGCGGTCCGCGCCGCGACCTGCATGTTCAAGCGTGCGGTGCGGGGCGCGGTCGCGCGCCGCACCATCACGGTGGACGAGATCGCCGAGGCGACCGACGACGGCCTCATGGAGCGGCTGATCACGCGCGACGCCAACCCGCTCGCCGCGGCCATCCGCGCCCGCCGGCTCTACAAGCGAGCCGTCGACCTGCCCGCGAGCGACGTTCCCAGCGATACCGACTCGTGGATCGCCGATGACCCCGATCTGCTCGAGCGCGTCGAGGACGCGGTCGGCTGCGAGATAGGCCTCGCCCCGGGCGAGCTGCTGTTAGACTTCCCCGCACGCTCGTCGATGCTCGGCGTCGACCTGCCGCTCCGCACCCGAGGCGGCGCCGTCGAGCGCCTTACCGACGCGGGGCGCGCGGGCCAGCTCGGGCTCCCGCGGGTCGCGGACGAGCTCTACCGCAGCGCGCGCCGGCTGCGCGTGTTCGTCAAGGAGATGCCGGCGGAGCCGCTCCGAGGCGTGCCCGAGCTCCTCACCTGCACCGCAGCGGAGCTGCGCCAGCGGCTCGACGATGGTGCACCATTGCTCACCAGGAGACGTGTACGATGATCAGCCGCCGTGACTTCGTGGCGCAAGCCGCGGGCCTCGCCCTCACCTCGATCGGCGCCGCGCGGGTGTTGGCGTGGTCGTCTCCCGCGACCCCCATGGCGGTCTACAAGAGCGCCTCCTGCGGCTGCTGCGGCAAGTGGGTGGACTACGTGCGGGCCAACGGCTTCGCGACCACGGTGCACGACGAAGAGGACATGGACGCGATCAAGGACGAGATGGGTGTGCCCAAGGCCGTGCGCTCCTGTCACACGGCCGTGGTCGGCAAGTACGTGATCGAGGGTCACGTCCCCGTGGACGACATCCGGCGGCTGCTCAAGGATCACCCCGCCGTGCTGGGACTCGCCGCGCCCGGCATGCCCAAGAGCGGGCCGGGGATGGCCATGCCTGGTGAACCGCACGAGCCGTACGAGGTGGTGAGCTTCACGACGGATGGCCATACCGCGGCATTCGCGCGTCACTGAGCAACGCCGGTCGGGAACGCCTTGACCCTCGGAGCGCGGACGATGGCGAACGTGGTGATGTATCGAGACGAGTGGCGCGGGGAGTTCGAGCGGCTCAATCGCGAGTGGATCGAGACCTGGTTCGTGCTCGAGGAGGCCGACCGCGAGACGTTCCGGGATCCGGCCGCTAAAATCATCGCGCCGGGCGGCCAGATCTTCTTCGTCGTCGAGGATGGGAAGGTGCTCGGCACCTGCGCGGTCATCCGCCACCGGCCCGATGTGCATGAGATCGCCAAGATGGCCGTGGCGCCTGAGGCCCGCGGAAAAGGCTACGGCGATCTCCTGATGGACGCCGCGGTGGAGTTTTCCCGGGGAGCCGGCGCCAGCCGCGTCGTGATCGTCTCCAACACCAGGCTGGCCCCCGCCATCCGCCTCTACGAGAAGCACGGCTTCGTCCGGGTCCCGCTCGACCCGAACGAGCAGTACGCCCGCGCCGACATCCGGCTGGAGCGGAACCTCACCGCCACGGCCAAGCGCGCGGAGGCGCCCGTCCGCCCGCCGGGGTGAGGGGGATCGACGGAAGACGGAAGGACGGAAGGACGGAAGGACGGAAGGACCAGCTCAACCCTGCTGGTCCGTCCGTCCTTCCGTCCTTCCTTCCTTCCGTCTTCCCAGCGCTAGCTCGACCCCGCCGCCGCCGCGGTTGCCGGGTGTTCCCCGGTGGTGCTGTCGACCGAGTCGATCCGAATCACGATCGCCGTGATGTTGTCGAGCCCGCCCCGCCGGTTGGCCTCGGTGACCATCCGGTCCACCCAGTGCTGCGGGCCGCCTTCGGCGGTCAGAATACGGGTGAGCTGCTCGTCCTCCAGCATCCCCGTGAGCCCGTCGGACGCCAGCAGGATCACGTCGCCGGCCTCGAGGCTGCCGAAGTAGATGTCGGGCACCACGTCCATACTGGCGCCGACACAGCGGGTGATCACGTTGCTGTAGGGGTGGACCCGGGCCTGCTCGGGGGTGAGCAGGCCGGCGTCCACCTGCTCCTGCACGTACGAGTGGTCCTTGGTCAGCTGCTGGAAGGCGCCCTTCCGGAGCAGGTAGGCGCGGCTGTCACCCACCTGGCCGATCAGGTAGCGCCGCGGCATCAGCACCAGCACCGTGGCCGTCGTGCCCATGCCGCGCTTGTCGTGCTCCGCCAGGGTCCGCTCGAAGATGGCGTCGTTGGCCGCGCGGATGGCCTCCGAGACGCGCTCGCCCACCTGCTCGTCGCTCAGGCCCCGGATCGAGCCGATCTTGTGCGAGGTGATCCGCACCGCCATCTCGCTCGCGACCTCGCCCGCCGCGTGCCCGCCCATCCCGTCGGCCACGATGAAGATGCCGCGGTCCGCGAGCATGAGGTAGTTGTCCTCGTTGCCTGAGCGGACGATGCCGATGTCGGTGC
>DATEJD010000204.1:0-3929 GCA_035278325.1 Gemmatimonadales bacterium
TTCGGCGTGATGCTGGACCAGTTCGAGGCCGCGGTCCAGCTGGGCAACGACGGCCGGACCGCGCACAAGGGCGCGACGCTGGAGCTCCGGCGCGTCGCCACGCTGATCAACCAGACCGTGCGTGCGATGGATGCGCGCAACCGGCAGCGGTTCGACAACGATCCGCAGGCCCTGGGATCGTGGATCAGCGCTCGGCAGGTGCTGGGCACGCCGAAGACCGGCGGGCCACCGGTCGAGACCGAGCCCACCGCGACGCCGGCCACGCCGGCGGTGCCGGAAAGCGGGACACCGGTCGGTGATGTGAGGCCGGCCGCGTGACGCCGGGGGCTGGTGACCCGGGAGGGGCAAGGTGAACCGCCGCCGATAGTCGCGACTGTCGGCGGCGGTTCCGTTTTTGGGAGGCCAACCGAATTCGGCCGGCTGTGGCGAAGGTTCACCTCACGCCCGTCCCAGGTCGCTCGTACCATAGTGGAACGTGGTTGTCGCATTTTGGCCCCTTGCTGTCGCAAACCGGGCCTGACGGCGGGCGGCGGCCGGCGGCAGATTAAATCCTTCCCGACGACATCATGTGGTGCCCTGAGGTGGAGCGGTTCAGCCGTTCGCGGGTTGGTGTGCCTGGCGGGCGGGAGGGTGCCGTCACCTCGATTCATGGGGAGACACTCGGACGTGCTCTGGCGCAGCGTCATCATCCTGCTGGCTGCCGCTGGCCCGGTCGCGTGCGCCAACGACGCCGGAGACTTTGCGCCGGGGCCAATCTGCGATCAGCTCATCGTGCACGGCGAGAATGACGAGGTCATGCAGGTGGGGGGCCAGCTCCAGCTCGGCTTCGTCTACGAGCCGTGTGACCTCAATGATGTCGCCTTGCGCAAGACCCAGTGGAGCAGCAGCAACACCGAGGTCGCGACCGTGTCGTCTACGGGATTGGTGACCGCGCGAGCGGTGGGAACGGCGGTGATCACGGCGTCGGTCCCGGGCGGGAGCGCCGGGTTGCAGATCCAGGTTGTTGGGCCGTAGGTCCCGGCTGGACGGCGGGTGGAGCAGGCGCGCCGGTATCTCGATCCTTCAGCATTTCTCCATGCATTTCTCCAAAGGAAGGCCGTGAATGACCGCGCAACCGGCAGCAGCCTCTCCAGTGCCCGCCGCTTCCGGTTATCGGCGTCCGTCGGTGCTCGTGAGGATAGTCAGCGGCGTCGCCGGCGTAGCCATCCTCGGGGTCTCTGCGATGTTCACGCTGGGGACCTCCCTGGCAGCTCCGCTCGGCGTTGCGGTCATGCGCCGAGCGGCTCGAAGGCGGAACCGTCCGTTCACGTGGAGCAGTGCGTGGGTCGCGGGCATCGTGGCATCCTCGGCGACGATCGTGTGCGCGCTCGCTGTCATGGCCGCGCGGTCCCCGGATGCCGTGTTCCAACGCATTCACGACGCGGCGCTCGCTCGGGAACGTGCGCCGGCGGCTCAGCCACCCGCCTGGCTCACCCGTACCTTCCCGCAGGCCGCGCAACGGCCGGACCCGATCACGGAGCGGGTGGTCAATTCACGGGCCTTCAAAGTGTACTTCGGCATAGTGGGCGTCGGCCTGGTCATTCTCATCTTCGGCGCCATTGCCGGGAGCGCCGGGTGGGCCGGCACCATGCTGCTCGCGCACGCGTTCTCGCGGCGGGCCAACATCGGCGTTGCGCTCATGGCGCTCGTCGTCCTCGGCTGCAGCGAGCCGGACTGGGCTACGACGCTTGGGATGCTCAACCCAACCGCCGGCGACCGTTCCGTCGCCCTGACCAGACCGACTCACGTAACGGCGAACGCTCCCTTTCTGGTGACGGTCCAGACCTTTGGCAGCAGCACCTGCACCCGGCCCGACCGGCTGGATCTGACCGTGACCGGGAGCCTGGCGCGTCTGGCGCCGTACGACCAGGTCGCCCAGGACGGAGCGACCTGTACCCGGGACCTCGCGCCCTTCTCGCATGCTCGTACCGTCACGTTCGGGGAGGCGGGACCGGCCAGCCTCCGCATCGTCGGCTATTTCGGGCAGGATGGCGACGCGGTGCTGGATTCGGTGGATATGGGGGTCGAGGTCGAGCCGTAGGCGGGGGTCGCGAGCGCGCGGCCTGACCGCCGCGGATGGTCGCGACTGTCAGCGATGGTCCCGACTGTCGCCGATGGTCGCGACTGTCGGCGGCAGTTGGGTTTCTTGAGGTCGATCGATCAGTCCGTCAAGACGCACGTGACCTCACACCGCTCACGCGATGCCTGCAATTCCTCGCTCCTTCCCAACGAAAGAGGATGATCGTCCCACGCCACTTCGCCCGACCTTCACCTCGGGCCAACATGCCGCACATGACCACCGACTTCGGCGGTGCTTCCGTCGCCACCCGACCGCGTCTCCTGCCCCAGCTTCGGACGGCGCTCGCGCTCAAGCATATGAGCCCGCGCACGGTCGAGGCGTATGTGGGCTGGGTGCGTCGGTACGTCAAGTTCCACGGCACGCGGCATCCCGCGGAGCTCACGGGAGCGGATGTCGCCGGCTTCCTGAGCTGGCTGGCGGAGGAGCGGCGGGTGAGCGCCTCGACCCAGACGCAGGCCGCGAGCGCGCTGGTGTTCCTTTACCGCGACCTGCTCGACATCCCGCTCGGCAAATTCGAGGACCTCGTCCGGGCCCGGCAGCCCAAGCGGGTGCCGGTGGTGCTGACGCGCGCGGAGGTGCGCGAGGTGATGGCGCAGCTCGAGGGCACGCCGCGGCTCGTGTGCGAGCTCCTCTACGGGAGCGGCCTGCGGTTGCTGGAGGCGCTCCAGCTGCGGGTGAAGGACGTGGACCTGGGGTTCGGCGAGCTCACGGTGCGGCGCGGCAAGGGCGACAAGGACCGGATGACGATGCTCCCGGACATCACGCGCGCGCCCCTGGTGGCCCAACTCGCGCGGGTGGAGGCGCTCCACCGGAAGGACCTGGCCCGGGATGCCGGCCGCGTGGCGTTGCCGGGTGCCCTGGCGCGGAAGATCCCAACGGCGAACCGGTCGTTGGTCTGGCAATGGGTGTTTCCAGCGACCCGCTTATCGGTGCTGGATGCCAAGGGCAACCGCGGCCGCCATCACCTGCACCCATCGGTGATCCAGCGGGCCATGCAGCAGGCGGTGGTCCGCGCGGGGCTTACGAAGCGCGCGACCTGTCACACGTTACGGCACAGCTTCGCGACGCATCTGCTGGAGGATGGCTACGATATCCGGACCGTCCAGGAGCTGCTGGGGCACCGGGACGTGAGCACGACGATGGTGTACACCCACGTGCTCAACCGTGGGCGGCTGGGGGTGCGGAGTCCGGCGGATCGGCGGTGAGGATTCGGCGGTGAGGATCCGGCGGTGAGGCTCGGCGGTGAGGTTCGGCGGTGAGGATTCGGCGGTGAGGTTCGGCGGTGAGGATCCGGCGGTGAGGCTCGGCGGTGGGGATCCGGCGGCTAGGCTCGTGGGTCACGCCGGTGGATGGCGGGTGGCTGCGGGGGCTTTCGAGTCGTGTTCATTGTGGAACGTTGTTGTCGCATTTCGGGCCCTTGATGTCGCAAACCAGGCCTGACGGACGAGGGCGGGTGGCGGCAGATTAGGGAGACCTCAGTAACAAATTGTGATGGGCGCATGTCGAGCGGCTGACCCGTTCGCGGATCGGTGTGTGTGGCGGCCGGGCTGGCTTGACGGGGCTTATGACTGCGGGCGCTGCAGCGCCGGAGTGGCAGGGCTGGAATGCAGGCGAGCCGATCTTTAAGGCGTTGGGCCGGTTCCGGCGATGAGGGGCCGACAGCGAGTTTGCTTAGGCTGCAAGGCGGGCAATTACGCGCTCGCCTCGCACGCAATCGAATAATGGGTTAGGCCGCAGGCATCGGCATCGCGATGCGGCGCTGAACGGTTGGCCGGCTGCACCAGGCTGAGGTCGATCACTGCTGGCCGAA